>JBHHXQ010000272.1:0-5127 GCA_046757105.1 Candidatus Krumholzibacteriia bacterium | reverse complement strand
CGACCAGAGCGTGGTCGTGGCCGCGGGTCAGAGCGGCGACTTCGACCGCTTCGGCATGATGCAGTATCGCAACCGCGCCTCACGCACGCACTGGCAGGTGAGCGGATTCCACCGCTCCGTGGTACGCGCCCGCTACGATGCCGACTCCACCGCCACCGTGAACCGCAACGAGAGCGAGCAGGGGCTCCTGTTCTCGGCGCAGTACCACAAGAGCCTGGTGACCCGGTTCGGGTTCGGGCTGTCGGTCACCCGCCGAACCGACGCCACCGGGAGGATCGTCGCGCGGCAGGAGGACACGTCGATCCAGCAGTCGGATGCGCCCGTTCTCGGTCTGCAGCTGCCGCGTTTCGACCCGCGAAGCTGGCGGCTGTCGCTGGGAGGCGTTCCGAACCTGTCGATGCTCACCGACCGCTCTCCGGCGGCGATGGCGAAGTGGGGGGAAGCGGAGCGCGTCGCCACCCGGCAGGCGGAGACGGAGTTCCTGCCCACACAGGAGTACGTGCGCTCGAATGTGACTCTGGGCGGCAACTTCAGCCGCGACACGCGCGTGTGGTCCGACGTCCGCGGGCCGCACTCCGGGGCCCTCTTCGTCGTCTCGGCGTCGGCGGGCGTCAACACACCCGGCAGCCGCACGGACCTGAACAGCGCCCAAGGGGACTCGCTGCGCCAGCACGTGGCGTCCGGGCTCGACCGCGTGTCCGTCGCCGCTCTGTTTCTGACGCATCGGCGTCTGCGGTTCCTGGATCTGGCGTTCCGCGTGCGCGGCTTCGCCAACGACGGCCATCAGGCGCTCGTCTACGGGCTGGGCGGCATCTACTCGGTGGCCGGCTTCTCACGCGGCTTCATCCGCAGCGAGCGCATCGCGTACGCCAACCTCGAGGCTCGCGCGCAGCTGTGGGACTACAGCGCCATCCGCCTGCCGATCCATCACCTCGTCCTGCCCGCCGCCGACGGCTTCCTGTTCGTCGATGCGGGCGCCGCGGACGGTGCCGAGGCGATCTACTCGTACGGCATCGGCCTGCGCCTGCGATTCGGCTTCCTGGCCTGGGAGTGGCGCCGCCTGCTCCGCGCCGGCCTGCGCAACCAAAACGGCCTCACGTTCGTCTGGTAGGCGACGCCCGAGCGGGCGTCCAGAGCCTCAGGTGCGCTCGACCAGGACGATGGCCTGGGCCGCGATGCCCTCGGCGCGGCCGACCGCACCCAGGCCTTCGGCCGTCGTCGATTTCACGGACACGCAGTCGCGCGGTAGCTCGAGAACCTCGGCGAGCTTGCGGCACATGTCGGGGATGTGCGGCGACAGGCGCGGCTGCTGCGCGATGAGGGTCGCGTCGCAATTCACGGGCGCGTAGCCGCGCTCGCGGAGCATGGCGACGACGTGTCGCAGCAGCTCGAGACTCGAGGCGTTCCGGTAGCGCTCGTCCGTGTCGGGGAAGTGCGTCCCCAGATCCCCGCACGCGAGGCTCCCGAGCAGCGCGCTGGCGATGGCGTGCGTGAGGACATCGGCGTCCGAGTGCCCCACGAGCCCACCGCGCTCGCACGCCACCTCCACGCCGCCGAGCAGCAGGGGCCGGTCGGCCCCGAAGGCGTGCACGTCGTACCCCTGGCCGGCGCGGAATCTGGGGCGCTCTTCCGGGCTCATTCTTCACCAAAGCCTTCGTCGGCCAGCAGCTGGCGCATCTTGAGGATGCAGCGGGCGCGCTGGACGTCCTCCTCGCGGGTCACCTTGATGTTCCACCAGGTCCCGCGCACGAACTCGACCGTGCGTCCCAGGTCGAGAACCAGCGTTCCGTCGTCGCTGGCGTCGAGCCCCTTGCGCCGTGCTTCCTCGTGCGCTTCCAGAAGGAGCGCCAGCTCGAAGGCCTGCGGCGTCTGCACCGCCCAGACGCCCTGGCGATCGATGGCGTGCACGGCCTCCGCAGTCTGCTCCCCGGCTGCCGAGCGCATCAAGGTGTCCGAAACCGGCACTGCAACGGTGGCGGCACGCTTGCGATGCACCGCCGCCACGGTCGTGCGGATGAGCGCTTGCGTGAGAAACGGGCGCGCGGCATCGTGAACGAGGACGTGGGTGTACTGCGCGAGCACGTGCAACCCGCGCCGGACGGACTGCTGGCGCGTCTCGCCACCCCGGACGATCGACTCGACGCGCTCGTGCAGCCTTTCTCGTCTCAGCTCCTCGCGCACGCGATCCTCCCAGCCGCCCGGAACGACCACGACGATGCCGTGTACGAGCGGCGACTCGGCCAGGGCCTCGAGCGCGTACATCAGCAGCATGCGACCCTCGAGCAGGCGGAACTGCTTCGGCGTCGTTCCACCCATCCGCTCGCCGCGGCCGCCGGCGACCAGCAGGGCCGCGAGCCGTTGCGCGACGGGCGCTGCACGCGATGCCGTCATGATGCCGGTCGACCCCGGTCGTAGAACGCCGCGATGCTCTCGACGACGTGGTCGCGCTGCGCCTCGGTGAGTTCGGGATACAGAGGCAGCGAGAGCACCTCCGAGGCCGCCCGTTCGCTCTCCGGCAGCGGCCCGCGCTGGGCGTCGAGGTCCCGGAAGCACGGCTGCTGGTGCAGTGGGATCGGGTAGTACACGGCGGTCCCGACGCCGCGGCTCTGCAGATGGTCCCGCAGCGCATCCCGGGACTCGACCCGCACGGTGAACTGGTTGAAGACGTGCCGCGAGGTTCCCTGTGCCGGGCACGGCGGGCGAACCCGGTCGCACAGGCCACGGGCTTCGAGGCGGGCCGTGTAGTCGGCGGCGTGCGCCTGCCGGAGCGCGGTCCAGCGCTCCAGATGCCGCAGCTTGACCCGCAGCACCGCGGCCTGCAGGGCGTCGAGACGCGAGTTCGTTCCGACGTGCTCGTGCACGTAGCGGCTCGACTCCCCGTGCACGCGCAGCCGGCGCAGCAGTCGCGCGCTCTCTTCGTCGGCGGTCACCACCATGCCGCCGTCCCCGAAGCCACCGAGGTTCTTGGACGGGTAGAAGCTGAACACCGTCAGGTCGGCCATCTCTCCGGCGCGGCGCCCGCGATGCTCGGCGCCGAGACTCTGGGCGGCATCCTCGATGACCGGAATCCCGTGCCGTGTCGCGACGTCGAGAATCGCGTTCATGTTCGCGCACTGCCCGAACAGATCGACGGGAACGATGGCCCGCGTGCGTGGCGTGATCGCATCCTCGAGCCGTTCCGGATCGAGATTGAAGGTGTCCGGCTCGATGTCGATGAACACGGGCCGCGCCCCCCTCAAGGCGACGGCCCCGGCGCTGGCAATGAACGTGAAGGCCGGCGTGATCACCTCGTCGCCGGATCCGACGCCACGAGCCATGAGGGCCAGGATCAGCCCGTCCGTTCCTGAGGCGCAGCCGATTCCGTGCGCGGCGCGCACGTAGTCGGCGATCTCCGTTTCGAGAGACTCGACCTCGGAACCCAGCACGAAGCTCTGCGATCCACAAAGCTCGAGGAGGACCGGCTCGACCTCGTCCCGGATGGCGGCGTACTGGGCCCGCAGATCGACGAGAGGAACACGCACGGCAATCCCTTCGAGTCCCACATCCCAGGCATGGTATACTGCCATAAAACCAGCCGGAAGTCGTGGAGGCAGGTTTGCGACGACAGATGGCGGCGAGCTGCTTCGGCCTGGCACTGTGGGTGCTTCCGGCGGGCGGCACCTCCGCCGCACCCGCGACCGTGACCGGCGTCTTCTCCGACCCTCACTTCGAAGCATGGCACCGGGCGCTCCAGGAAGAAGCCAGCCAGGTCCGGGCAGTCCGACAGAACCCTGACGGCTTCGAGTTCTGCGGCTCGCACGACGAGCTGCGTGAGATCGCCTTCCGCAAGCACCGGCTGCGCATGCGGCTCCTCGAGTCGTTGGCCAGCCGCGGCATCGAACCGTCGCCGCCACCCGCGGGCGTGGCGCCGTGGCCCTGGGGTCCGGGCGCGGGCACGCAACCGCACCCGGCCGACTACGACTCGGCCGGCACCGCGGTCATCGTGAACGACGGGCGCATCGTGTCGCTCAACCTGCGCGGGGCCCTCGAGGTCGACCCGTTTCTGGCCTCGCAGGCCTTCTACGTCACGCACGACGACGAATACGACTTCCTGATCCTGTTCACCAACTTCGCCTCGGACCTGTTCAACGGCCAGTTCCTCGCCTACCACCTGGCGGTGGCCAACGACATCGAAGGGCTGGGTTACCGGCACGTTCTCGGGACCGACCACTTCGACACCGGCCCCATGTTCACCAACAACAGCGAGCCGGGTGCGCTGCAGAGCTTCATCCACCTGAACGCGCTGCACCTGTATCCGGACGACGCCGGGGAAACCTTCTGGCGCACCTACACGACGCCGGCGTTCATGGCGCACGAGGTGGGGCATCGCTGGAGCGCCCGGCTCCGCCTGTGTCCGCAGCTCGGCCACCCCGACGTGCTGCTGGGCCGCGGCAGCGTGCACTGGTCGTTCTTCTTCAACTCAGGCGCCTCGGTGATGGAGGGCAACGAGTGGCTGCCGGCGGGCCCGGCGTGGTCCACGGAGCGCGCGACGATCGGCTACGGACCGCTCGACCTCTACTTGATGGGGATGATCGCGCACACGGAGATCCCCGCAGGAAGCCTGTGGTTCCTGGCGAACGTCGACAGTTGCTCGCCCCCCACCGACCTGAGAGGGAACCCGATCAGCTCGACTTCGCCGCCGACGATCGGCGTGCAATGCGACGGCGATCGGATCGACTTCACGGCGCAGGACTGCATTTTCCTCGCGAACGGCGTGCGCCGGCCTCTCTATCCGGAGACGCAGAAGGAGTTCCGTGTGGCGACCGCGCTCGTCACGTTGGAAAGCACGCCGGCGCAGCCGGCCGAGCTGCAGAAGCTGGAGCGTATGCGGCAGGACCTGGCCGCGCACTTCCACGCGCAGACGCTGCAGCGCGGCCGGCTCGACTTCGTGGTGCGCTCGGTGCCGGCGCACATTCTCTTCGTGCACATCCGGCAGGGCGACGTCGAGGATCCAGCGCTTCCGACGACGATTCGCACGAATATCGAACTCGTGCAGCGCAGCTTCCCCACACGACTCGAGGACATCGAGGTGTCCCTGCACTACAGTATCGCCGGGCCGTTCACGGAGGTGCCGATGCAGCGCCATGC
>JBHHXQ010000271.1:0-5136 GCA_046757105.1 Candidatus Krumholzibacteriia bacterium | reverse complement strand
CAACACCTCCCACAGCGCGCGCATCTTCATCACCGACCTCCTGCCTGCGACGCCGTCTCGGTATCGCGTGGGTGCTCTGTCGACACACGGCGGGCTTCGTGTCGTCGTCACGCCCGGTCACAGCACGTCGTCGCGGATCCCGATCGTGAAGTGGTTCTTCGGGTCCCGCCGGCGCATGGCGTCGAGAACACCCTTGACCATGGCCGGCGTGAACTCCTTGCTCGACAGCCCGTAGCGCCCTCCGAGCACCCGCGGGCGGTTCTCGAACGGCGCCGACCCTGCGTCGCATGCCTCGGTCACGGCGGTGGTGACGTCGAGGTAGAGCGGCTCACCCGCCGCGCCGGGCTCTTTCGTGCGGTCGAGCACGCTCACGACGCGGACGGTCGGCGGCAGCGCGGCCACCAGACGGCGCGCCGAGAACGGCCGGAACAGACGCACGCGCAGAAGACCGACCCTCTCGCCGCGTTCGCTCAGGAAGTCGACGCACTCCTGGGCGGTCTCGGCACCACTTCCCATCATGACCAGGACGCGCTCGGCGTTCGGCGCGCCCGTGTAGTCGAACAGGTGGTAGGAGCGGCCCGTCCGCTCGGCGAAGTGGTCCATCGTGCGCTGCACGATGTCCGGACACGCCACGTAGTATGGGTTCACGGCTTCACGCGCCTGGAAGAACACGTCCGGGTTCTGGGCGGTGCCGCGCACCACGGGATGGTCTGGAGAGAGCGCGCGCCTGCGGTGCGCGTACACCAGCTCGTCGGGAATCATGGCACGCATGTGCTCGTCCTGAATCGCTTCGATCTTCATGACCTCGTGCGACGAGCGGAAACCGTCGAAGAAGTGCACGAACGGCACGCGTGATTCGAGCGTGGCCGCGTGCGCGATCAGCGCCAGATCGTGGACCTCCTGGATCGACCCGGAGGCCAGCATCGCGAAGCCCGTGGCGCGTGCCGCCATCACGTCGCCGTGGTCGCCGAAGATGGAGAGCGCGTGCGTCGCGACCGAGCGTGCGGCGACGTGCAGGACCGCCGGCGTGAGCTCGCCGGCGATCTTGTACATGTTGGGGATCATCAGCAGCAGACCCTGCGAGGACGTGAACGTCGTCGCCAGAGCACCGCTCTGCAAGGCGCCGTGGATGGCGCCCGCCGCGCCGCCCTCGCTCTGCATCTCGACGACCTCGGGAACCGCTCCCCAGAGATTGGGCTGTCCCGCGGAAGACCAGGCGTCCGAGAGCTCACCCATGGGCGACGAGGGCGTGATCGGATAGATCGCGCAGACCTCGCTCACCTTGTACGCCACGCGTGCGGCGGCCTCGTTGCCTTCGATCGTGATGAACTTCCGTTGCATGCTTCTCCTCCACCCGTCCGTGAGGGCGGCACACGCGCACCGGGCCGCGGATCGAGCCGGCCGCAATCCAGCTGCCTCCCATGGACGATCCTGCCGCCGATGTTGCGAGCCCCGTGCCGCTCGCGATCCGCCTCCCCTCTCCCAACCCACGGGGATCGATCGGCTTGGGCTCGGAGTTCCGGACGCCCGAGGGGGCGGACAGTCCCTCCGCTGGGCATGATCGGGTCGCGGGCCGTCCCGTCCGCGCCGACTCGGCGGGCGACATGCCAGAAGCCCGGCGGCGTGGGGTCGCGCCTTCCGCACCCAACGTCCGAGGGCAGCGGTCTCGGAGTCTGGCGATGCGCACGGCACCTGCCGTCCGGATCGACCGCGCCGCTCTGCCCCCACCTGCGCCGGGGTCCTGGCTGCAGCGGCTGCCGTCGCTGTCGGCGAGCCGGGGCGCCACGGCTCCGCGTGCAGACGTCAGTCGCTGGCGAGCTCGATCGCGTACTTCTTGATCTTGGCGTAGAGCTGCTTGCGCGAGATGCCGAGCATCTTGGCGGCACGCAGCTTGTTGCCGTTCGTGGCGTCGAGTGCGCGTTCGAGAAGCATGCGCTCCGACTCCTCGAAGGTCGGGATCGGCGACAGGGCGTCGAAGACCGCATCGCCGTTCTCGCGTGGCACGGCTTGCTGTCTGCCGCTGATCTCGGAGGGCAGGTCGTCCAGCATGATGCGATCCGTCCTCCCGTAGGCGAAGGCCACCTCGATCGCGTTCATGAGCTCGCGGATGTTTCCAGGCCAATCGTAGCTCTGCAGCACCTGTATCGCGGACTCCTCGATCCCTTTGACCTCGCGTGGATAGCGCTCGTTGAAGAGATCGATGAAGTGCTCCACGAAAAGCGGGATGTCCTCCCGCCGCTCCCGCAGCGGCGGCAGGTTCAGCGTGTGGACCTTGAGCCGGTAGAAGAGGTCCTCGCGCAGGCGTCCCTCCGAGACGGCCTCGGCCACCTCACGGTTCGTCGAGGCGATGATCCGCACCTCGACCGCAACCTCGGTCGTGGCACCGACGGGCCGCACGCGCCGCTCCTGCAGGAAGCGCAGCAGCTTGGCCTGCGTCGACGGCGGCATCTCGGTGATCTCGTCCAGGAACAACGTGCCGCCATCCGCGGCGCGCACGAGACCCAGGTACTCGCCGGTCGCGCCGCTGAAGGCCCCCTTGCGGTGGCCGAACAGCTCGCTCTCGATGAGCTCTCTGGGAAGCGCCGCGCAGTTGACCGCGATGAACGGAGCGTTGGGCGGGCCGCCGCACTCGTGCACCGCGCGGGCCAGGACCTCCTTGCCGGTGCCGCTCTCACCGGTGATCAGCACCGAAGCCTGGCCCTGCGCCGCCGCCTGCACGCGCTCGTACAGACGGCGCATCTGCCAGCTGGCGCCGACCAGGCCATGGAACTGCCGGCGCTGTGCGGCCTCCGGATCCAACCGCAGGAGATCCCGCTCCAGGCCGCGTGTCCTCGCCTTCTGATTCTCCTGGTAGACCCTGAAGTAGGTCTCCGCGAGAATGATCATCCGCACGTGCGAGAGCTTGTCGAAGATGAGCATCATGTCGGGGCCCCGGGCCAGCACCGACAGACTGTGCCGGAAGAAGATCGCGGCGCTCTCTTCGAACAGGTGCATCGAGGCGATGATCTCCTCGAACGGGACACCCCGCTGCACCAGCCTCTCGCCCACCTCGCGCACGCCGCGGGCCAGGCCGACGATGTCCTGGTCGAGGAGCGACCGGGTCACCGCATCCAGGTCCGCGCCGAAGACCTCCTTGAACTCGGCCTGGGAGAAGGTGCGGTCGTGCCCGAAATGCAGCGTGTAGAGCTCGTACCAGTGGTCGAGGACCCCTTCCCGGTTCTCGCGCAGGATCTTCAGAACGACCCGGAGTCTCTCGACCTCCTTGTCGCTCAGGAGGTGGAAGTAGAGAGGCATGGTCTCCAACCGGCATTCACGCCAGGCTCGACACCGCGCACGCGCTGCGCGGCAAGAACCGATTCGGCACATTTCGGACGCCACACGTCCGAGATGATGTTACATGATGTCCGTTGGGCCCGGAACCCGCCAAAACGGCCCGCTGGGCGGGCCGTGGACCTGGTTCGGCGCCCGGGAGAAGGACGCCGCAGGGTGTCTCGCGGCACCCCCGACAAGGGCGCCGACGGCGCCGCAGGCGCCTGCGGAAACCTGGCTCAGCGGGTTCGTTCTCTGTTCCGTGCGTCGAACAGTGTGCCCAAGGCTTCCGCGAGATCCCTGTACTCCTGACGGGAAAGCATCTGTGCCGTCATCAGGAAAACCACGTTGTTCTCCTTGTCGATGTGACGGCGGAGGAGATCGATCAACGCGATGGCGTGCCACCGCACCTCGTTGAGAGGTGGGTCGGGACTCTTCAGCGCGTTGCCCAGCAGATCCAGCTCCCACCACAGCTCGCGATGCTCTTCGAGCATGACGTCGATCGTCTGCTCCGGGACGTGGCGCCCCAAGGCCGGGTAGAGAACCTCTTCCTCCTGCTTTCCGTGAGCTCGCACCTCGTTCTCGAGGAACTCGACGCTGCGCCGCAGGACCTGCAGTGCTGCCGCCTTCCGCGCTCCCAGCAGATCCGCAACAGCCAGCTCCATGCGGTCGACGACCTCGAGCGCGGCGTCGTGCTCGCGCTTCAGGAGCCGTATGGGATCCTCCGTGCTCATCACGTCACCTCTTCACACCTTCCGGAAACTCGGGGCTGCCCGCGGAGGCGTCAAGCCGGCCAGGGCAGAATCTCGACCCGGCCCGGGGCCGACTTTCACCGCACCCTGCGAGTCCCGAAAGCGGTCAGCACCAACTGGATCCACTGGGGCCAGTGGGTCGTTTGGAGACATGACCGGGCTGCGGACGGTCCCGCGGACACTTTAGTAACGCAATAGGAATCAACGAGTTGAGTCGTACCAGTCGACCAAGAGCATCGGCATGCTCTTAGCTTTGCCTGTCCTCGGAGATGCCGTGTCCCTGATGCCATCGAGCTGCGGCGGCGACAGCCCCTACCGCCCATCACACCCGGGGAAGGCTGCTCCTCGGATCGTCGAAACAGGAGGGCACGCCGATGATCGTCTCAAGAAGTGCCGATTACGCACTGCGGGCCATGGTCTACCTGGCCCAGCTCGAGACTCCCCGATTCGTCCCGGCAAACGAAATCGCCAACGAGATGCACACTCCACCCTTCCTACTGAGCCGGATCCTGCAACATCTCGTCAAGGGTGGACTGCTCGTGTCCATGAAGGGTCACCACGGCGGATTCCGCCTGCGCAAGAACGCGGACACCATCACGGCCCTGGAGATCATCAATCTCATCGACGGCCCCTTCGTGGTTTTCGATTGCTCGGGCCACACCGAGTGCGGCTTGAGCGATGACTGCACCTTGCTGCACGTGTTCTCGGAAGCCGAGAAGTTGTTGGGGAGGGTTTTCAAGGCGGTCAGCCTGACGGATCTGGCCAGGAGGAACTCGCGGAACCCCGATCTGCTCATGAGAGCGGCTTCCACCGCGGACCGGGTCGGAAGGTGATGTCGATGCCGGGGCCACGTGAGGTCAGGCAAACCGCGACCAGGATTCCCCCTTCACCCGCGAGCGCCTGCGCATTGTCGCGCTACCTGCAGGAGATCGAGAACATTCCGGTCTTGACGCCCGACGAGGAGCGCGAGATCGCCACTCGAGCCCGCAGCGGAGAGACCAAGGCGCAGGAAGAGCTGGTGCGGCGAAACCTGCGCTTCGTGGTGAGTGTCGCGCGTCAGTACGCACGCCACGGT
>JBHHXQ010000270.1:0-5149 GCA_046757105.1 Candidatus Krumholzibacteriia bacterium | reverse complement strand
CGAGTAGCCGGAGAAGTCGAAGTAGATCTGGAAGGCGAAGCTGTAGATACCCACCAGATGGAAGGGAGCGCTTCCGACTCCCGGGGTGTTGCGTTGCGCCCCGAATGGCACGGCTCGTTGCACGCGAAACGGCATGAGGCGCGTGTAAGGCTGGGCGTTCCATCGTTCCGTTCCGAGTGCGCCCTGGTAGACAGCCGAACGGAACGACGACGCAGGGGGGGGAGGGCCTGGGAAGCGGTTTGGGCGGCAAAGGGCGAGGGGAGGCAATTCAGAGCAAGGAGTGTTGCCGGTTGGGCGTCGCGGCGATCGTTGCCAGGATCCAGCCTGAGTTGGTTCGGGCGATTCGGCCTTGGGCTTCGAGTTGTTGGAGAGCTTCCCCGAGGCGGTGGTTGTTGAGGCGGAGCGTTTTGCGCAGCGCATCGCGCGTCAGGGGACGCGGGGCGCCGGCGCGAAGCGCCGCGAGGATCTGTTGGTCGAGCGGGAGCGCGGTGTGGGCCGTGGGATCGGGCGCGCGATCGCCTGGAAGGACTTCGAGATGTCCCCCGGAGCCGTCGGCCTCGGAGAGCAGGCGCAGGCGGATCGGTTTGGGGGTCGGTGCCGAGCGGTGCTCGAGGCTGAGCACGAGTTGCTCGTCGGAGCGCACGAGGTAGGCATTGTCGTCGGCCCATGCCCACAAGTCGCCGGACCCGCGCAGGGCCTGCCCGAGGCGGGCGTGGGTACGTTTGGTGAAGTGATGCACCACCATGACGGCGACGTGATAGGTGCGCTGGAGGGCACGTAGGAAGCCCAGGAAGGCGGAGATTTCTTGCGAGCTGTTCTCGTCGGCACTCCAGACCCGCACCAGCGGGTCGAGCAACAAGAGCTTGGGGCGCCCGCGCTCGACGGTGGCCTCCAGTCGCTCGCGGTGGTCGGCTTGGTGTAAGCACAGGAGCGGGACGGTGATGAAGTGGAGGTCGAGGGCGCTCAGGGAGATGTTGCGGTGCTGGCAGATCGCGCGTAGGCGCGCATGGATCTCGCGGGGGCTGTCCTCGGCGAGGAAGGCGAGCACCCGGCCGGGGTCGTTGACCGCAAAGCGGTCGAGGCAGGGAGTGTTCGAGGCGACGCTGAGCGCCACATCGAGGGCGAGCCAAGTCTTCCAGCTCTTCGGGGCCCCGGCCAAGAATCCCACGCCTTGG
The DNA here is from genome assembly GCA_046757105.1 of Candidatus Krumholzibacteriia bacterium. Taxonomy (GTDB): domain Bacteria; phylum Krumholzibacteriota; class Krumholzibacteriia; genus JBHHXQ01. Next base: position 3,974 of record JBHHXQ010000270.1, on the reverse strand, counting down.
GCGGTCCACACCTCCCGCACGAGCCAGCGCACCGAGGGGGTGGTGGAGTCCTCGGCCAGCTTGGCCGCCCGGCGCACGGGCAACGGCGAGGCATCTATGGCCATAGCCGCCTTCGCGCCTCGATCACCTGGGCAGAGGAGGCCGCCTCGAGGTTGTTGGCGGCGGCGATCTCGAGGGCGCGCAGGGCCAGGTTATCGAGGCAGCGCAGATTGCCGCGACTGATCTCGTAGAGAGCCTCGGTGGCCGAGGCGTCGAAGGGGAAGGTGGAGGCGCCGGCGATGGTGGTGCGGTGTTGGATATATTGCCCGCTCTCCTTGGGGCTGAGCGGGCGCAAGGTGGCGTAGTCGACGAGGCGGCGTGCGATGGCCTCCTGGTCGTCACGGCGCAGCAGGGTACGCAGCGCGCTCTGCCCGGCCAGGACGAGGCTGAGCACCAGCTCGCTGTCCATGCGGAAGTTGGTCAGCACGCGCAGCATGGCGAGCACCTCGGCGCGCAGATCGTGGCTTTCGTCCAGGACCAGGACAGCGCACAGCGCCTCGTCGGTGCGCAGATGTTCGTAGTGTCGCTGGAGCTGTCGGACCAGCGAGGGGTAGGTGCCGGCCGGGGGCAGGCCGAGCACAGCGGCGATCTCGCGGCACAGATCGCGTTTGGACAACGAGGTTACCTTGACGTAGCGGACCTGGTAGCGCGCCTCGGGAAGCTCGTGGATGAGGCGGCGCAGCAGTGCCGTCTTGCCGGTACCCGACGGGGCGATCAGGGCGGCTGACATGCGTTTTTCGACCGCCTGGCGCAGTCCGGTGAGCGCCTCGTCGAACACTGGCAGGTGGAGTTGGTCGGCGGGGCGAATCTCGCGGGTGAACGGGGTGGTGTGGAAGCCGAAGCTGGCTCTCAAATCCATGCTCATTGCTCCTTCTTGGTGGGGTTTCGGGTCGGCGCGACGAAGCCGCCCTCGCGATCGGTGACCGGCCCCAGGTCGCGCTCGAAGGCCAACCGGGCGGCGCTCGGTATGGGAGAGGTGGCGGGATCGGCGTCCTCTTTGTTCGTACGGGCGCCGGGGGAGGCGCGGCGGGCGGTGGCGTTGGCCCCGACATCAACCGGGTGGAGGCGGATGAGGCGGTCGTCGTGGATGATCGAGACCGTTTGCTCCAACGCACAGCGGTAAATCTCGATCACCGTACCCCCGTGCCCGCGCGGCACCTCGTAGGCGGTGCCGTCGACCGAGAGCACGTGGTCGTGCGAGACGGAGCGCTTCTCGGTGAGCAGGAAGCGGTGGCGGAGATCGTCCTCGGAGTGCATGAGGTGCAGATCACGGGGGTCGGCCTCCCAACGCTCGACCGGGGTCTTGGCGCCAAGCGATTGGTGCGGTTTGTGGTTATAGTGCTCGAACAGGAAGTGGCGCAGCCGCAGCTCGAGGGCCTCGGGGCGGTCGTCGACTCCCGCATCGGTGATCCCCCGCAACACGGTCGCCTTGGCGTACTGATTGAACTTCTCGATCTTGCCGTGACACTCGGGACAGCGGGCCCGCCCGAGTATGGGCAGGATGTGACACTGGCGGCACAGCCGCGCCGAGGCAGCGGCAATGAAGCCCGGCCCGCGGTCGAAGTAGAGCATGTCGGCGATCCCGAAGCGGCGCACCACCAGGTAGAGGCCGCGGGCGAAGAGCTCGGGTGCCTCCGCGGTGCCGACCACGACATCGAGCCCCAGGCGGGTGGCGTCGTCGAGGAAGAAAAACGCCACCCGGCGCCGCGCCTGGGGCCCGGCCACGAAGTGCTTGCCGTCGACCAGCATCATCATCATGCGGTGCGGGAAGGCGAAGCGCCGCACGTCCGCATCGGGGCCCGAGCGTTGCCGACGCCGGCCTACGGGCAGCCTCATACGACGTGCGGCGCGGTAGAGCGTGCTGCGGTCTATCGATTCGGCGCCGGCGACGATCCCGAGCACGCGAGCGCGGCGGATGATCTCGGGAATGCTCGCCTTCGGATCGTCTGTCTTCTGGCCGCGCACGAACTCGATCAGCTCGCGATCGAGCACCGTGGAGCTCTCGGTACGCTTTCTCGGGGCTGGCTCCAAGGCGGCCAGCCCGCCGTGGCGGTATGCCGCAAGCCACCGGTAGAGGCTGCGCCGGCTCACCCCGCGGGGCTGCCCCCGCGGGTCGTAGTGCGCCCGGGCGCGCACCGCCGCCACCGCTAGGGCCAGGGGCACGCCGCCCAGCTCGGCACTGAGCACTTCGCTCACGCAGCGGTAGCGGAACAGGGCTCGTTCAGAGACCGTCAGCGGAACCTTGGGCAGCTCGATGGGCGTCATGGTGGTTTTCCCGGCGCGCACCACCGTTCCTATCGCCCCCGCGGGCCGGGCTCGACGTCGCAAATTCGTGGGCCCCCGGGCTCACCTCCGGCCGCGTCACCCCAGCGCGCGTAACGTCGGGCGGAACGCTCCGCCCCCGGGGTCCCAACGACTCGGGGCTCCCCACAAGCCCACCGCCGCCCCCGCCGCCAGCATGCGGTCGCCGAGCGGTCCGTGCCCGTTGAGCTCCGTGAGCACGTCGACCACCGCCCAGCCCCGAGCCTGGTAGCCGACGGCCGTTCGATAGGTCTCGGCCGCACTGGACACCACGAGCAACGCGACCCCGAGCAGTCGGGCCATTTGCTCGCGCTTACGCTTGCCGATCTCCCCAGCGATCCCGAGCAGCCGCGCCCCCACGGTGAGGTGACGGCCCTGGGTTCGCCAGCGGCGGGGATCCGCCCACCTGCTGCCGCGCTGCCACGCCAGGCCTGCCGCGGCATCCACGGCGGCGCGAAACAGGCTCAGCTCCCACGCCACCCGCTCGCCCCCCTCCTCGTCGCGCTCCACGATCACCGCGCCGGCGATGTCCACTGGGGCGACGGCCACCCGGCCGTATGGCACATGTTCTGGAGGATAGAGCGTGAAAGCGAACCGGTGCATGGCGCACACGATCACCGCCAGCGGAAAGCAGGGCCCGGTCTTTCGCTCCCGGAAGTGGTCGATGCGCAACCGGCATCCCCCGCGTGAGCCGCGCACGCACCACGCCGGCATCTCCGGCACCATCCGCCCTTGCGCTGTAAACACATATCGGGTCACCATGAAGGCGCGCTGGCCCCGGCTCTCGATCTCGTGATAGTCTTCCACCGTTTGGTGGCCGTGCCGGCGTTTACCTCTTGCGGGCTTTGCCGGCCCGGAACGACGAAGCCCACGGCACCTACCGTGGGCTTCGTCTCCTCCTCTCTGATGATCTCAGCCGTCCACTATCACATCACCGTGCTCCTATCCCATCGATGATCCATCCTCTTCCGTTCTGCCACGGAACCCGCAACCGGAATGATCCTTCCCTGCCAACCGGTGTGCAACGTAAGACCTCCTGGTGCTGGGGGCTCTCGACGGCATCGTGCGCTTGGTCCGGGGCCCGAAGCCGTACGGGATCTTGAAGATCTCGGTTGGCGGGGAGCTCGCGGAGGGAGAGGTTCAGCCCCGGTGGATCAGTGTCCTCCGGCGCGAGCCGGGCGGTTATCTCGATCTCCTGAACCTTCTCCGCTGGGCCCGCGACGATGCCCAGCTGCGAGGCGTGCTGGTGTGTCTCGACGGGGTGCGGGTGGGCTGGGCACGGAGCCAGGGGCTGCGGCGCGCGCTACTCGACCTGCGCGCGGCCGGAAAACGAGTCTGGGTGCACGTCACGCAGGGAGGCCTGCACGAGTACCTGATTGCGTCCGCCGGGGAGAGGGTGTCCCTGAGCCCGTCCGGCACCCTGGACGTCGCGGGGCTGTCGGCCGAGGCGACGTTCTTCCTCGGGACACTCGAGAAGCTCGGAATCCAGGCGGATCTCGTGCAGGTGGGGGAGTACAAGGCCGCCGGCGAGCCGTTCCTCCGCCGCGACATGTCGCCGCAGCATCGCGAGATGGTGGAGTCGCTGGTGGACGATCTCTACCAGCAGGTGGTCGCGGCGGTCAGTGAAGCGCGGG
>JBHHXQ010000269.1:0-5158 GCA_046757105.1 Candidatus Krumholzibacteriia bacterium | reverse complement strand
TCCGGGCCGAGGACGCCAGCCATTACTACTATCTGTACACGTCGAACAGCAGCAACGAGGTGCAGATCCGCAAGATGAACGGTTCCACCAACGAGATCCTCGCGAGCGGCGCCCCGGTGTGCGGGGGCGTCCAGGGCAACTGGCACACGTACCGCGTCCAGGTCGAGAGCGAGTGGATCCGCGTCTGGGTGGACGGCGAGCGTCGCTACGAGATCACCGACGCCGGCGCCAGCTCCGATCCCTACTTCGCCGGAGGCGTCGGGTTGCGGGTCAACAGGGCAACCCTGGAAGTGGATCATCTCAGCGTCTACGACTGCTACGGGACGACCGGCGGCACGACGGTCGACGTGGCCGAGGCCGCTGCCGCACCGCTCGGCGGCGTCTCCGCGTACCCGAACCCGTTCAACCCGAGAACGACAGCCCGCTTCGAGCTGGCGCGGGCGAGCCACGCACAGGTGTGGATCCTCGATGCCACGGGTCGCATGGTGCGCCGGCTCTTCGAAGGGGAGCTTCCCTCGGGCCGCCACGAGATCGTGTGGAACGGCCTCGACAACGGCTCCCGCCGCGCCGCGAGCGGCGTGTACTACCTGCGCGTGCGCGCCGCGCAGCGTACGGAAACGCGCAGCATCGTCCTGCTCCAGTAGTCCTGCGAAACCGCCGGCGCAGATCCTGGTGGGCGGACGCGATGGGTGGTTCGCCCCTCGGGGAAGCGCCCCGGCGACGAGCGGCGTCAGCCGGGCTCGGCGGAGCGCTGGTCCGGCCGTCGCCGGGGCGACCTGTGATGGTCGCGCGGGAACGTGGGGCGAGGCTGCGGCGGGTTCTCCAGGTAGGCGCGATAGGCGCGCTCGAGCTCGGCGCTGCCACCGGCGAGGCACCGGTACCAGGCGGCGCGCAGCGTGGTCTTCTCGTGCGCCGGCAGGTCCCCCGGGGGCAGCGCCGCGGGCGGCATCCCGAGCAGGCGGTCGTAGATCGTCAGCGCCGCCGCCACGGAGAGGTTCAAGCTGCCGCTGAACCCCGACGTCGGGATCACGAAACGGACATCTGCGTTCTCGATCCATGCCCGGGTGACGCCGGAGCGCTCGTTGCCGAACACGTACGCCGCACGCACGTTTCGGGGCAGCGCCGGCAGCGGGGTGGCGCCCTCGTCGAGGTGGCTCACGAAGATCCCGTACCCGGCCTGCCGCAGCGCCGCGATGGCGTTCTCGGTGCCCTGGTGGCGGTGCACCGTGAGCCAGCGGTGTGCTCCGATCGTGACGGCGTCGTTGAGCTCCGTGAAGCTCTGGAGTTCGGCGACGAGGTGCACGTCCTGGATTCCGAAGGCCTCGCATGTGCGCAGAACCGCACTGATGTTGTGACTGTCGTGCGCGTCCTCGAGCACGACCGTGAGACCCCGGTGGCGCGCCGCCAGAACGGCCTCGGCGCGCGCCAGGCGCCGTGGTGCCTGCGGTTCGTTCACGATTACTCCAGACGCTCGAAGATGGCGGCCGCGTTGAAGCCGCCGAAGCCGGCGGCGCACTTGAGTGCCAGGCGCGCGCGCTCGCGGACGTTCTCCTGCAACGGACGCAGGCGAAGCGCCGGATCCGGTTCCTCGCAGCCACGCGCCGCGGGCAGCTCGCCGCGGCGCATGCAGAGGAGCAGGAGCGCCGTCTCGGTGACGCCGCTGCCGCCCAGATTGTGGCCGACGTACGGCTTGAACGCCGTCAGACGTGGACGCTCGAACTCGGGACCGAAGACGTTCGACAGGCTGCGTGCCTCGTAGGCATCGGTGACGCCGGTCGCCACCCCGTGCGGCACGACCCAGTCGATGTCGCCGGCGTCGACGCGGGCGGCGCGCAGGGCGGCGCGCAGCGCCGCCTCGTAGCGCCCCGAGGATGGATCCGGCAGCGCCACCTTCCAGGCCTCCTGGTTGAAACCGCCGCCGCGGTACACGGCGTAGATGCGCGCGTCTCTCTCGCGCGCGGCGTCCAGGTCCTCGAGAACGAGCGCCGCGCCTCCGTCGCCCAGCACGAACCCGTGGCGCCGAGTGTCGAACGGCTGCATGACGCCGTCCTCGGCGGCCAGATCCTGGTCCGCGAACCAGCGGTACTTCGGGTAGGCGGTCGGATGATCGGCGCCGGCGACCAGCGCCGTGCGACAGCGCCCGGCGCCGACCAGGAGCGCTGCCGCGTCGAGCGCGTACAGACCGCTCGCGCAGGCGTTGTTCAAGAAGAGCCCGTGACCGTGCACGCCCAGAAGGCGCGCCACCCGGTGCAACGGCATGAACGTCTGCAGGTTGTACACGGCGTCGCGGTGGGTGTCGTAGAGTGCCTGTGCGGTTTCACGTCGCGTGGCGTCGCCCCAGCGGCGGGCGGCGTGCACGCTCTCGAGAACGCCGCTCACGTGACGGTCGACGCCCGGGTTCTCGTGCAGTTGACGGGCCAGCTCCGCCAACTGGCGCAGCAACTCCTCGCGTTCCTCGGATGTGGGCGTGGTCTCCTGGCGCAATTCCTCGCGCAGTTCCTCGATCTGCCGGTCGTATCCGGGAGCGCAGCGTCCTCGACGGCGCGGACGAGCGCGCCGACCAGAACCATGAGGTCTTCGTCCTCCCACAACGCGTTCGATTCGGCGTAGGATCGGGCTTCCTCGGGGAGGGGAAGCTGGCGCGCGTCGAAGCCGTCGACCCGGAAGAGCGGGAAGCGCCCCCAGATCTCGTCGCCCAATCGGTGCTCGTGCACGACGGGCTGCGAGGTTCCTCGGCGCAGGCTTTCCCACGCCGTGTCCGGGTCGTGCCCGAGCGGGCTGACGAGCCCGATGCCGGTGATTGCCACCGGCCGTCCGTTCGCGACGGTTGCGCTCACGCTCCGAGTCTACACGATGCGGGCGCGGCCGGATCGAGCGGTGGTGACGGGGGTGAGGGCTGGAACCGGATTCCTGGAGGGTTCCGGGAGTCCTGGTCACGTTTGCGACGGGCTCCTCGTGGGGTCAGGAGGTCGTGTGCGGTTCGAACGTCGGAGCTACGCGGGGATCTGGGTGCCGCTCGTGACGCCCTTCGACGAGGAGGAGCTGGATCGCCGCACGCTCGAGCGGATCGTCGAGTGGCTCCTGGGACACGGCGTGCATGGACTCCTGGCTCTCGGCACCACCGGTGAGGCGCCACATCTCTCGGACGACGAAGCCGAGCAGGTCGTGCGCTGTGTCGCGCTAACGGTGCGCGGCCGCGTCCCGATCATGGTCGGCAGCGGCCGGCCCTCGACGCGTGAGACGCTCCGGGTGACGGAGAGGCTCGTCGCCGCCGGAGCCAACGCGGTCCTCGTTCTGACGCCGTTCTACTACCGCGCCCAGATGGATTCCACCGCGCTGGCAGCCTATTACCAGGAGATCGCGGCAGGATCGCCGGCCCCCGTGTTCGTCTACCACATCCCGCAAGTGACCGGACTCGATCTGGATCCGCAGGTCCTCTCCGGAATCGTGGCGCACCCGAACGTGTGGGGGTTCAAGGACAGCTCGAGCGCGGCGGGACCGCTCGAGGCAACGCTACGCTCGACACGGACGATCGGCTTCGTAGGCAGCGGTGCGCGTGTTCTCGAGGCTCTGGAGGCGGGAGCGTGCGGCGGCATCCTGGCCGTGGCGCACGCGCTTCCCGAGGTCTGCGTGCGCCTCTACGATGCCTGGCGGACCGGCGACCGCGCCGCAGCCGCGAACTTGCAGGGACACGCCACGGCGCTGGCGAATGCGTTGAGCGGCTGGGGTGTCGCCGGCGTGAAGCACGCGCTCCACGTTCGCACCCTGCGGGCCGGCGTGCCGCGCAGACCACTCCCACGGCTTCCCCGGGACGTGCGAGAGCGGATCCGGAACGTCGTCGTTTCGGCTCTTCGCGACAGCCATACCCCGAGCCGCGGCGACGACCCCACACAGGCCTGAGGTTGGTCCGAGGTTGCCATCGGCCGGGGTGCACTCTCTCCAGCAGCCGTCGTGCTTGCCGCTGGGGCGCCGCTCTACCGGTGGCGGTACAGTTCCTTCACGGCTCCCCAGGTGTCGTCGTCGACGGCGACCACAGGCTGATCGATCAATGGGTCCCACATTTCGACGTACCCGGCCGGAATGTTTCCCGAGTTCTCGGTGACGACGCCACCGACCGCCCATCCCAGCGTATTGGCGCCCAGCTCTGCCAGGCGCGTGCCCCCCGTCCAGTCGAGCTGGCCGACGATGTTCCCCGTACCGAGGGGGAACATGTTGCGGGTCAGCACACCATCGATCACGCCGGAGAGGATGAGCGTCCCATCCGTGAACGTGGACGGGTTCGCGAAGTCCGTAGGCGTGCTCGGGCCGACGTCGGTCCAGATCTCGACGGTGACCGGCGAGTAGTGCTGCGAGAAAGGACCCACGAGCGCACTCAGGGTACCGTTGATCACCACGGTGTGTTGTTCTCCGATGAAGTTCATCGGAATCGGAGTCGGAACCACACCGCCGTTCGTCATGTCGGAGTACAAGACGAACGTCCCCCCGATCTGGGAAGGCACCGTGGGGACGAAGCCCAGGAAGTCGAAGTTCGGTGGGTCCTGAGCGTGGACGCTCGAAGATCCCATCAGCGCCGCCAGGGCCATCAAGGCTGTGATCCTGGTCATCTTTTTCATGAGAACCTCCGCGACGGCATCCGGATTACTGCTTGACTCCCACATCGGACCGCGCGCGTTCAGGGATTGTGGTACAGGCTCTTGACCTTGCCCCAGGTCGTCTCTTCGACCGCGACCTCGACCACGACCTCGATCACGCCATCCACCTGAAGGTCGTATCCCTGTGGAACGGCGCCGCCCGATGCGGTTGAGTCAAGCACGCCGCCGAAGGTGAAACCATCGCCCTGGATCCCCTGAACCGTCGTCAGGCCGGATCCAGAAGTGAAGGCAATGGATCCCTCGTAAGCGCCGCTTCCCGTGTTGGTGTCGAAAAAGAGCACGAAGCTGTTGAACACCCCACCCAGGAAGAGCGAACCATTGGTGAACGTGGACGGGACCGTGGCGTTCGGCGGGCTGATGCCGAAGTCATGGTCCTTGCTGGGGTCTTGCCACACCTCGATGATGCCGCCGGTGTAGCTGATCGACAGGAAGCCGAAGCCGATGTCCACCTGTCCGGTGGAGACCAGATCGGTCACCCAGATCGTTACCTCGTCGGTCGCCAGATT
>JBHHXQ010000268.1:0-5203 GCA_046757105.1 Candidatus Krumholzibacteriia bacterium | reverse complement strand
GCTTTAGCGTCGCCCTAACTGGGATCCACTTGGTGGCGCTTTAGAGATCCACTTTGCGTGTTTCGGCGCCGTGGTCGACGGCGCCCAGTTGGATCCATCGACGAGCGAGTTGGGAGCCGCGAGCCGGAGTTTGGGGTAGGTAGAACTCCGAAGCGATCGACTATCTACGTGAAGGTTCATCGCCCAAGCTGGTGAGATGAACCGGAAGAAGAAAGCGCCGCGCCAGCGGTGCGCGATATGCCGGAAGTGGTACCGCCCGGGTCCCCGAACGCAGCAGATTCAGAAGACGTGTGGTGGTGAGAAGTGCCGTCGTCGTCGGCGCCGAGTGATGGCGCGACGGCGTCGCGAGCGGGCTCTGCAGGACTACCGAGTGGAGGAGCGGCAGCGCCAACGTGCGTGTCGTGCCAGAAAAGTGGCTGAAGCAGGTGACGTGTCACGCGCCGGGATATTGCCGCAAGTGATTGAGGTAGAACGAGAAATCCTCAAAATATGGGACAAAAGCCATCGGATGTCACGCGCCGAGATGAGGCAACAACTCGTTTGTCTGCTTAGAGATACGGCTGAAAAGTGGGACAAAGTGGGACAAAAAAGGGGGGTTGTCACGCGCCGAGTAGATTCTGTAAGTCGTTGATGGACTTTGGGATGTCTTCGAAAACTGGGACAAGGTGTCACGCGCCGGTATCGACGTGGCTGGGCGATTCGGGCAATGTGGCAGTGGAATGAAGAACGAGTCGTGCTGGTCGGGGTCGGTGGCGGTGAACGAGCTCGGGGACCGGCTGTCGGCTCTGCGGCTGATGAGCGAGCCCGCACAGCGTGCGATCGAAGCCTCGTTGGTTCGCTACGGACAACTGAGCCCGGTGATCTGCTCTCGAGAAGCAACGGCACTGGCGGTGGTGGACGGGTTCAAGCGATTGCGGGCCGCGGTAAGGCTGGGCTGGAGCGAGCTGCAGGTGATGGTCCACGACAGCGCGGATGCGGGAGCGCCGCAGGTACTGTTGTGGCAGAGCAACCAAGGCAGTGGCCTGACGGATCTCGAGCAAGCGTGGTTGGTGCGCTCATTGTACCGAGAAGAAAACCTGACTCAGTCGCAGATTGCGCATCTGTTTGCTCGGCACAAAAGCTGGGTGAGCCGACGTCTGATGCTGGCGGAAGGGCTGTCGGAAGCGGTGGAGGCTCAACTCCGGCTGGGGCTTTTGTCTTCGACGCTGGCGCGGGAGGTTTTACGGTTGCCGCGCGGCAACCAAGAGGCTTGTGCGAAAGTGATGACGCGGCGTGGGCTGAGCACTCGCCAAGCGAGCAAGCTAGTCGACGAGCTCCTACTGGCGCCCGATGAGGCCACGCAGCAGCAATGGCTCGAAGACAAGCTCGAATCCTGTCGTTTCGAACCCGAGTCGGTTCCTCTCAAGAGCAAACGCCAACTGACACCGGGCGAGGTGTTGCTCTCGGAAGTGGCGTCGTTGAAGCGCTCGTCGACGCGATTACACGCACGTTTGCTGCAACGGCCGCTGGTGAGTCTCAGTGAGCAGGCTCGATCTCTGGCGGTTGGGAATCTGAAAGAGTTGCGCTCCGGGCTGGTGTCGCTTTGCAAGACGATCGAACAGCTCGACGAACCACGCGCACAGGTGAAGCATGCGGGAACACCGTAGCCCGGAGGAGCTGGCTCACGACGTCGTCTTGCTTGCCCAACAAAAGATGAGTCGGCGGGCCATTGCTCGCGCGTTGGGGATTAGCCGCAACACCGTTCGCAAACTGCTCGAAAAGCACGCGGAGCACAGGAGCAGCCCTCATCAGGCTGTCGCGCCGAAGCCAAAACACGCACCTCGGCCGAGTAAGCTCGACCCGTACCGTGAGACGGTGAACCATCTCTTGGAGAGTTTTCCCGACATCACGGCGCAGCGGGTCTTGGAAGAGCTCCGAGGCAAAGGCTTCACCGGTGGCTACACGGCAGTGAAAAAGCTCGTCCGTCGGCTACGGCCCAAACCAAAACCCAAGATCAGCCTACCCACGCCGGTATATGGCCCTGGCGAAATGTCGGAATGCGACTGGTCACCGTACCGCGTGGAGTTCACCCACGCTGCGCCCGAGCGATTGCACGCCTTCGGCTACGTGCTGAACCATTCGCGTCGTAAACACTTCGGCTTTTACAAAAGCTGCGACACGTTTGCGCTGATGGACGGCCACGTCCGCGCCTTTAGTCGATTCGGCGGAGCAGCCCACCGCACCAAGTATGACAACCAGAAGCCGGTGGTGCTTCGTTGGGAAGGCCGCCAGCCCCTGTACAACCCTCGTTTCATCGACTTCGCCACGTACTACGAGTTCCGTCCCGAGGCATGCCGGCCCGCTCATCCCAACGACAAACCGGTGGTGGAAAGAAGTTTCTGGGAGCTCGAGAGAAGCTTCTTCAACGGTCGCAAGTTTCGCGACAAGCAAGATCTCGACGCCCAGCTCGAGCAGTGGATCGAGACGGTGTCGGACCAGCGTCTCAGCCGTCGAACCCGAACCACACCCATGGAGCGGTTCGTGGATGAAAAGCCGCGGTTACGTCCTCTGCCGGCGCACCCTTACGACACCGCGAGAGTCGTATATCGCTTGTGCGACATCATGGGCTTCATCGCCTGGGAGTCAAACCGTTACTCGCTTCCTTACGAGCACGTCACCGATATCCTCCCCGTGCGCATCACCCAGACGGAGCTCTTCGTCTACGCGGCAGACCTCGAGCTCATCGCCCGGCATGAGCTTCATCCCAAAGGAGCTGGCAACGAAGTGACATTGCCAGGACACCGTCCTTCGCGCCACCGACCCGCGGCCGAGCTCGACGTATTACGCAACGCCTTCCAGGAGCTAGGCCCTCAAGCCGAAGGGTTTCTTCGCGGTCTCGAAGCTCAAAAGCCTCGCTCTGCTGGCTATCACGCTCGCTACATCCTGGCACTGCGCGAGCGCTATGCCACTTCCGATGTTCTCGCCGCGCTCGCTCATGCACAGGCGTTCGGCGCGTTCAGCCATGATGCGATTGAACGCATTTTGGTAGCCCGTGCCGAACCGCGTCGGCTCGACGAGTACGTGGCTCAGGTCGCCGCCGAAAAACTCGAACGTGTCGTTGGACTCAGCTCTACCGAGCCCCGCCCGCTCTCCGAGTACGACGCGCTGCCCTGCTGGCCCCCTTCGACAAAAGGAGCTGAGTCGTGTCCGGACGAACAAAACCTCCCAAACGAACCCGAGCCGAGCAACTCGACAGACTTCGACAACACCTCCGACGACTCCGATTGAGTGAGCTCGAGCCTGAGCTCGACAAACTCTTTGCCTGGGCCGAGACCGAAAAAGCTTCCCACCTCGAATTGGTGGAACGTTTGCTCGGTGAGGCGGCCGGTAACAAGCGCGAGCGCTCCATTGAGAGACGCATCAAAGACTCCGGCCTGAGAGCTCGAAAAACACTCGAGGCCTTCGACTTCAACTTTCAGCCAAAACTCGACACAAGCCTCATCGAATCGCTCATGACGTTGAGCTTCGTCGAGAAAAAAGAAGACGTGCTTTTCACCGGCAAGAGCGGCACCGGCAAAAGCCACCTGCTGCAGGCCATCGCGCTTCGTGCCTGCCAGCACGAGATCCCCACCCGCTATGCCCGCTCGGTCGATCTCATCGATGACCTCTATGCCGGACTTGCTGACGGCACTTATGAGCGAAGGCTTCGCGCCTGGAGCCGCCCGGCGCTGCTCATCATCGACGATGTCGGGCTCGGCCAAGTCCGAAAACACCACGACGAGCCCACCGCCGCCCACACGCTGTTCAACTTGCTCGACCGACGGCATCAGCAAGCCTCCACCGCTTTGAGCTCCAATATCAAGCTCAGTGGTTGGGGGAAATACCTCGGCGACGCAACCCTTGCGGCCGCCATTCTCGACCGATTGGCCATGAACTCCATCCGTATCGATATCGACGGACCCAGCTATCGACAGCACCTCGCTCGAAAACGTGCCTCACAACAAGGAGTCGAGCTCGAAACCGACGACACCTAACGCTTCAGCGCCTCGTGAGGACGACTGACCATTAGAGACAAAGACATCCCACGACATGTTCCCCCCGCACTTGGACTTCCAGATGCTCAAGCGACGGGTTTCGATCGAACAGGTTCTCGCTGATAAAGCTCTACTCTCTCAGCTTCGCCGTCGTAACGGACGTCTCGTCGGTCCTTGCCCGGTGCACCAGGGCGATAACCCGACCGCCTTCGTCGTCAGCCTTCGCAAAAACCTCTGGAGATGCTTCACCGGTTGCGATGCAGGAGGTGACGTCGTCGAACTCGTCCGTAGGCTCGACGGTAAAACCTACCGACAAACCGCCGAATACCTCGCCGAGATGGCCCACGCACCGCCGTCAGCTTCGCGTGAGCTCGTGGCTACCGGCTCACAATCCTTTCGCCCTTTCCCATTCCGACTTCGACTACAGGCCGACGTCGACTTCTTTCGGGAAAAGGGCATCCACCCCGAAACCGCACGCCGTTTCGACGCCGGCCTGTACCGAAACCAAGGCTTCCTCGACGGATGTATCGGCGTCCGCTTGCACGCACCAACCGGCTCGCCCCTCGGCTATGCCGGCCGACGCCTCGACCCTCAACTCGCTGCGCGCTATGGCAAATGGAAGTTCCCGCCACGGCTCCCTCGCAACCAGCTCTTGTTCAACTTCCACCGCATCCGCTCTCGGCTCCCGGCAGCCTCGCTCGTGCTGACCGAGTGCCCTTGGAGCGTCATGCGACTCCACCAAATCGACGTTCCCGCCGTTGCTCTGCTCGGCGTTCATCTCTCTGACCGACAGAGGCAACTTCTCCGCTCCGCCTCTCGCCTCGTCCTGCTGTTGGACGGCGACCCCGCCGGCACAAAGGCCGCCGCACGGATACACGAGCGCATCGCCCCCGCTGCCGAAGTCGTCATCGCTTCCATTCCACAACGTCTCGACCCCGATGACCTCACCGATCACGAGCTTCGACGCCTGTTGTCCACGCCCGCAACAAGCACGCGTTCGTGAACATCGAACTACGCAAACGCCTTCCAGCATCCGAAAGCGACCACAACGGGTTAGAGAATAAGATCCCAGACAAGCTCACTCGCCTACACCGATCCGCCCTCCATGTGCCCCAGGACCCATTCCTCGCAACTTTAAATGGATCCCTGCCAGCGCCGAAAATGGATCCCTGTTAAAGCGACGTCAAAGG
>JBHHXQ010000267.1:0-5239 GCA_046757105.1 Candidatus Krumholzibacteriia bacterium | reverse complement strand
CGTCCCCCAGCGCATCGAGATCGAGCAGGGCGCAGGCGAACCGCCCATGCTGCAGGTGCTCGAAGGCGCTGTGCGCATCATGCGCGCGCACGAACTGGAGCGACTTCTCCTGCGCCAGGGTCCGGAGAACCGGCGATAGCGTAGAACCACTCGAAATGAGAAGAATGCGGCGTTGCCCAGACACACCCCGTCTCCCTCATCAACCACACCCCGCGGCGTCTGTAGCACGGCGGAGGAAAACCGTGCAACGATAAAGAACGTCGAAGACGCTTTCCTGACGCGCTGCCCGAACAGGATCCCGTATGGAATCCCACCAAGTGCCGCGTCGGCGGCCCAACGGACGTGTCGAGGGTTGTTTGGGGTTTCGAGCTCACGAGCGGTGCCAAGCGTGCGGCGTGAGGCGCTTGCACACCTGCAATTGGAACCGGCACGCGCCGCACGGCCGGGCGTCGTGGATGTGGACGCCCTCCCGGGTGCAGCGGGTCAATCGCCGCCCGTGGCCTGACGGGGCTTCTTCAGGCGCAGCCGGCTGAGGTCCGAATCCTGGACCTTCGTGGCCTCCACGTTGGCTTCGCGGATCGTGTCGTACACCTCGAGACGGTGCACGGGAATGTCGCGCGGTGCCTTGATTCCGATCTGGACCTGCTCACCGCGGATGTCCACGACGACGATCTCGATGTCGTCGCCGATCATGATGCGCTGATTGACCCTGCGACTGAGTACCAGCAACGTTTTCTCCTCGCCAGGGGCCGCGCCGCAACGCCGGAGGGACGACCCGAACGGCTGCGATGCTCGTCATCGTGGTAGAAGTATACCGCTTCGGAGCAATCTGGAGGGGGCGCGATGGCGCACGATTTCCGTTTCTGCCGGGTTGTTCCCTCCTTGGACCTATCATAGCGCACTCCCCGGGGCCGTCGCAACGCCGCCTCAGCCGCAGAGGCGTGACGCGGTGGCCGCCACCGGCAGGATGCGACCCTCGTCGCTGAGCCAGTGGTTCTCGACGGCCCAGTTCTCCAGCCGCCGCAGCGCCGCCACCCAGTCCGCGTCGAGGCAGTCCTCGCGCAGCCGCAGCAGGAGGCCGACCGGGTCCTCGCTGGCCAGCAGCGCCCTGTGGGCGTCCCGGCACATCGCCGCGAGGCGCCCGCAGGCGGCGTTCGCGACGCAGCGGTTGCGCAGATAGCGCTCGTCCCCGGCCGCCAGCTGGACGGCGCGATCGAAGGTCTCCAGGGCCTCGCGCCACATGCCGCGACGTTCGAGAGCACACCCGAGGTTGTTGAGGATCTCCGGATCGTCCGGCCGCATCCGCAGCGCCTGCCGCAGGTGCTGCTCCGACTCCAGCGCCTGCCCCTGCAGGAGCGCCACCGCACCCAGCTCCTTGAGGGCCGAGGTGTGCACCGGGTTGCGCTCCACCAGCGTCTGCAGGCAGGCGCGGGCTGCCTCGAACTCGCCGCACCGCCGCTGCCACACGGCGCGTTGCAGCACCGCCTGATCGAGCTGCGGCGCCTGATCGAGGGCGGTCTCGAGGAGCTCCCCGGCCTCCACCAGGGCCACGGGATGGTTCGTGCGGATCAGAGCGCGCGCCAGGCAGGTGGCGACCTCCGGATGATCCGGAAGCTCGCGGTGGGCGCGTCGGAACGACGCGACGGCGCCCTCGACCAGACCCAGGTGGAGCCGTGCGACGCCGGCCTGCAGGTGCACCGCCGCTTCTTCCGACTTCGCCGTGGCGGCGCGCAGATAGGCCAGGGCGGCACGCCAATGCCCCTCCTGGTTGAGGAGCGCTCCGAGCCGCGCGAACGATTCCGGCTCGCCGCTCTCCACGACGGCACGCAGTGCGAGCCTGAGGTGCAGGAGCCGGCGGGCCGCGCGGCGCCCGAGCGGCTCGAGTTCGCGACCATGGTGCAGGACGCCGATCGTCGGACCCGTGAGCGGCAGCGGTGCGCCCGAGCCGCGGTGCAGCCGCTCACCGACGCTGCCGACGTAGTGCAGGCCACATCCCGAGCGCAGCAGGCGCGGCTCGGGACGCGGCACGTAGCCCGAGGCACCACGACGCATCGACTCGGCCACCGGCAGACCCGTGTAGCCGAGCGCTTCGAGGTCGTCCGTGTACGTGCGCTGCTCGAGGTGGAAGGCGACGTCGTGCGGCGCCGCCCGCGCCGCGGCCGCGCGGATCCGCTGGCCGGCGTCCGGGTCGAGGCGTTCGTCCGCATCGATCACCAGGATCCAGTCGGCGCCAATGCGCTCGAGAGCCTCGTTGCGCGCGAGCGCGAAGTCGTCGTGCCACGCGATCGGGACCCAGCGCGCGCCCAGCTCGTGTGCGACCTCGGACGAGCGGTCCCGCGAGCCGGTGTCGAAGACGGTGATCTCGTCCACCGCCAGCCGCAGGCTGTGGATGCAGTCGGAGAGATTGTGGGATTCGTCGCGCGCCAGCACCAGCGCATGGATGCCCATCGACGTCCTCCCGCTTCGCGTCAGACCACGCGGTGACCGGCCTGGGTCGCCAGGCAGCGCTGCACGGCTTCGGCGCTCGGCTGGTGACCCGGCTCACGCGTCTGCGCCTCGCTCCAGGCCTGCAGGGCGCGCTCGACCCGCCCGCGCACGAGCTCGAGACAGCCGATCTGATACGGCGCGCGTGCCGAGTGCGGTTCGAGCGCCGAGAGGCGCTGCCAGGTTTCCTCGGCGCCGGCCACGTCACCGAGGCGCCAGAGGACCATCGCCAGCGCCGCGTGACACTCGGTGTCGTGCGGGTCCTGGGCAAGCGCGCGCTCGAGCATCGCCTGCGCCTCGTGGTCGCGACCCAGCAGCACCCAGGCGCGTGCGCGCATCTCCGCCCAGCGCGGCTCGCGCTCGAGATGCACCCGCCAGTCCTCGAGCTGGGCGTCGGCCGTGACGACGTCGCCGGACTCGAGCAGCGCTCGCAAGCGCTCGGCGAGCGCCTGCGCGATCAGCGCGCGCGCCGTGCCCTGGATCTTGTGCATCTCGAACGGCCGGCTGCGCGTCGCTTCCGAGAGGGGGCCGAGGGCGCGCCAGGCGACGACACGCAGTGTCGCGCAGCGCGCCCGCTCGAGCGTCCGAACGATTGCTCGGGCGTCGGCGCGGTGCGGAACGACCAGCTCCGGCAGGCCGATCCTCGAGTGCAGGTCGCTGCCCTGCCGCGGCTGCACCCAAGCCACGGGCACGACGCCGTTCGCGGCGCCCACGTGCAGCGTGATGGTGTCCGCATCACCGACGAAGAGGTCGCAGGCGCAAACCGCCCGCAGCCACTCGGGCCAGGTGGTCGCGACCCGGCGCTCGAACGCGTCGATGCGCCCGACCGTGTTCAGGTCTCGCGTGGCGACGACGACCACGCGCGCCGGCCATTCCTTCGCGACCGTGCCGAGCGCGCCTCGCCAGGCCTCGAGTGCAGCCGCGCTCGAGCTCGCGAGCAGCTCTTCGCACACGCCGATCGTTTCGGGGCGCCCGGCATCGTGTGACGGGCCGGCCAGGAGCAGCTCGAGGGGCGCGGCGGTCTCGACCCGCCGGCCCCGCAGGCCCGAGAGCAGCTGCGAGGAGCCACCGTCACAAGCGGAGACGCTCTCGCACTGTGCCAGAAGCTCGAGAAGCGCGGTGGCGGGCGCGAAACCTCGAGGCGCCGGCAGGCGCAGGGCGACGCCGGCCACCGGCACACCGGCCAGCTTCGCGCGCGCCACGTGTGCCGCGGCACGTTCGAGGGCCGCCGCATCCCGCAGGTCTCCCACCACGACGAGAACGGAGCTCGTCTCGAGCGCCGCATCCACCTCGTCGGTGGACACGAAGCGCAGCTGGGGATGGGAACGCGCCGACTCCCTGCAGTCGGCGGACAGCCCGACGATGGGCGTGCGGCCGCCGCGCTCGAGCAGGCGCACGGCGCCGGCCAGCAGCGCCTCGTCGGCGGGGTTGGCGTTTCCGGAGCCGCTGCTGATCAGGACGTTGCGGTCCACGTGGTCCCCTCGTCGGGCCGCCTGGCGGCCGCGGAGCGCATGCTGCCCGGGGCCAAGAAAGATGCGTGCCCGACAGCGTGTGGATTGCGGCCCCGCCCGCGGCCTCGCGGCACGGCGCGCCTAGAGATTCGACTGCACGTAACGGCCGAGCCGTTCGCGGAACTCTGGACTGCAGTCGGTGAAGTAGCAGGCCACCTCGTAGTGATCGACGTCGTCGCTCGGCTCCTCCGGCTCGACCCGGACCACGACGCCCTGCACGTCGAGTGCGTCGGGCTCGCCGTCGGTGTCCTCGCCCGGCAGGAGCAGTCTCAGGCCGAGCTTCGTGAGCGGTTCCAGGTGGTGCTTGCTGGTGAAGTACACGCCATTCGTACTGATATTGATCGTGCTGGATGATTCGCTCGGCTGGCCGGGATCGAGCGACAGCTCGATCTGCAGGCGGGCCGCCACGCGCAGTTCACGACGCCTCTCCTTCACCACGTTCGGCTGGCTCATCGCACGGAGACCTCCGGTTGCGGATTGCTGCGCGAGGCGACGCGTCGTGGTTGCATCGTCCCGCGTCGTGTCCGGAACCTCCTCGGCGACGAGACCCGAGGTGCCCGGCTGTCCGGACGGCGGCAAGAGGTGTGCCGCGACGGACGCGGGGATCGGCAAGACGCCAGGTGCGGCGCTGCGCACGGATTCCCGCACGCTCAGTCGGCCAGACAGAGGTCGATCTGGCGCCGGTCGGGATCCACGCGGACCAGCCGCACGGACACTTGCTGTCCAAACCGGAAGGTGCGTCGGGAAACGTTCCCGCGCAGGACGGTGCGATGCAGGTCGGGGGCGTAGTCGTCGTCGTGCAGCTCTCGCGCGTGCACCATGCCTTCGGCGTTCCATTCCGGCAGGTCCACGTAGAAGCCGTACTCGGTGATCGAGCTGACGAACCCGGTGGTCGCCTCCCCCACCCGCGGGGCGAGGTACTCGCAGACCTTCAGCTTCAGCGACGCCCGCTCGGCGTCCGCTGCCGCGATCTCGCGCTCGGAGGTGTGGTCAGCGAGGCTGGTGAGCGCGACACCGCGGCGCTCCTGCCGCGTGTCGGGCCCGGCCGGCGTGCGACGCCGCTTCGAGCGCTGCGGCTTCGAGGCAGCACGTTCCAGGAGCAACCGCACGAGACGATGGTTGTAGAGGTCCGGATAGCGTCAGATGGGCGACGTGAAGTGCGCGTACTCCGGAAACGCCAGCCCGAAGTGGCCGCCCTGGCAGCCGGCGTAGCGCGCCTTCTGCAACGACCGCAGGACCTTGTA
>JBHHXQ010000266.1:0-5253 GCA_046757105.1 Candidatus Krumholzibacteriia bacterium | reverse complement strand
TCCCCTTCCAGGTCCGGAAACCCGGCGCGTCTGCGTTCAGCGCCCTGCGAATGCCGATCGGCGCTTTTCTCATAGAAGTCGCTGCAGCGGCGCCAGGAGCGCTCGGGTCCGTACAGCCAAACGCGTGCCCGCTCGACTTCGAGCGAGCGGGCGGCGGCTTCGGTGATGGCCCGGAGCGCAGCCTCCAGATCCCCCCCGATCAGCGCCCTGTGCATCGACAGCTCGACGAGCACGCCATCGAGCCTGCGCAGACGACTCTCGTCCCGCTGCAACGGCGTCTCCAGCTGCCCCGCAGTTCTTGCGGCCTCGTGGATCCCCTCGTCCATCGCTCCTCGGCTTCCCACCGATCCTGAGGCTGCGAGCCCCACCAGGGCTCGCGCCGACGCTCTCGGCGCCGCACGCCAAGAGCGCAATCCTGAAAAGCGGGTGCTGTCGCGGGATCGACACCTCGGTGCAGCACGTTCGGCCCACGAGCTATCGACGCTGGGCCGGCGTTCCGTTACTCCGGTTGTCGTCTACGTGGAGTCTGCCTCGGTGCAACGCTCCAGGTGAAGCTTCATGGATGGCGATCCGCCATGAACTGCGGGGATAGTCCGCGTCCTTGCGGCGCATTGTCAACGACAGATTGCAGGGGACCGCTCGTGCGCCAGGACGGGCCGCGAGCCGCCCTCCCCCGAGGCCACACCGCGGGTCTCGAGGTCGTTCGAGGCTGCCCGTCGGGCTCACGGGACGCGCCGGGTCGGACGCTGGCCCAGCACACGACCGGCGAGACGATCGGCCGGTCCAGGATGGCCGACGCCATTTGCGCTGCACCGACCAGGTCAGGGAGCGGCGGCTTCCAGGATGGGCGGCGGATCGAGCCCGACGACGACATCGCAGGGCTCCGGTGTCGCAGAGTCCAGCCCGGGCTTGCGCGTGTAGGCCGGCGGGTTCACGGTGTCGATGAAGACAATGGCGTCGTACTGGTCGCGCGGGACCATCCGCAGGTCGTTCCAGCCCCACGTCTTCGCGAGCGTCCGTTCGAACATCCAGGCGTTGCCTTCGACGCGGATCTGGCGGAGCATGTCGACGAAGACGTACATCTTGCGAACGCGGTAGAAGATCGCTTCGATGCTTCCGGGGCTCGCGGGCTGGATGTCGTAGACCTGGCCATCGTTCTGGGCCGCCCGTCCCCGGTACATGTAGAGGCCCACCGTGTAGAGACTGGGACGGTAATCCTCCGCGATCCACGTTCCCATCGTCTCGCGCCCGTACTCCGAAAACAGCACGTCTTTGTGCTGGTGCCGGATGTGGAAGTTGTGGGCCCACAGGATGATCTTCTTCCCGGCATGGAGCTCCTCGACGAGGAAGCGGACGTTCTCTGCCATGCCACGGTCCCGGACGAAGATCGACTCATGGAAGTTGTCCATGGACTCGATCTCCTCGATGTATTGGATCATCGACCATGCCGTCTGTCTCGCAATGAGGACCGCGCTCGGATCCACGGCGTGCGTGTCGACCAGCGAGTCGGCGTGCACATCGAGGAACGCGACGACGTCCTCGTAGAGGGCGACGTAGAAGTCGCCCATCGAGCTCAGAAAGGCCCGAAGCATCTGGAAGCTGAACGTGGCTTGTTCGATGAGCAGCGAATCAGCCGTCCCGAGCAGGAATCCGAACAGGGAGTCGATGGGGCTGGTGACCTGGCGGAAGAATCGCGGCCGAGACCGCACTCCCCGGATCGAGCTGATCTGGACGTCGAACCCCGCGAGCGCCAGCGGCCGGCCGGTTTCGTGCGTCTCCTTGATGTACTCGAAGAGATCGAGGACCTCCTCGGATTGCCACACGCCGAAGATGGAGTGCTGCATGAGCTCGAGCGGCAGGAGATCTGCACTGGTTCGATTCGCCTCGTAGCACTCGAAGATCGAGCTCTCGAACGCAATGACGTCGAAGCCCAGCTCCTCGTGCAGAAACCGGATCAGGCGTGTCTTGACCGCGCTGAACTCCGCAACTCCGTGGCCGCTCTCGCCGAGCTGGACGAGGCTGCGCCCCTCGAGGATCGGCTTCAGGAACTGCAGGTCGGCGTAGTACTCGGAAGTCAAGGAGCGGATGAGCAGGCTGTTGTCGAGGATCCAGGCCTCTTGCGCCGCGTCGACCGGCGGAGCGGTCGAGTCCGGTGCGGTGACCAGCTCCTCGTCCGTCAGCAGGCCGGCGAACGGATCGACGGGCGGGGCGAGCGTCTCGTCACCGCACCCGGCAAGGCAGCACACGATCGAGCCGGCGAAGAGAAGCGTCCACCGGAACCTGGACACGCCGCCTCCCCGTCAGACGACGGTTCTGCTTCAAGACCTGACGGACGCCGCAAGATGCTGAAGGGACGGAACGACTGCAAGCCCCCGATGCGATCCCACGCAGAGCCGCGGCATCCCTGCCGGCCCCTCCATCGGCAGCCGTTGCCATTGCCCTCGGGCATCCCGGGCGTTCGAGGGAGCCCCCCTCGACACGCACCGAGTACGGAGGCGCCTTCCCCGCATTCCACCTGTTCGCACCCGGGTCTAATTCGAAACGAGCGCCGTCAGTCGGTGCGCGCGTGCAGTCCGCGTCTGTCGGTTTCGGGCGGTCGCCGCTCGAACTGCACTCCACGGGCGTGGTCGAAGGTCGGGCGAGGAGCGGCGGCCAGCGCCTTGCCGGGCTTGCCCCATCCGACGTCGAGTTCCACGAACCAGCTCCGGAACGTGCCCGATTCCCGCCTCTCCGTCCAGCCGAAGGCGCGCGAGGTGCTCTGGCCGATCGAGATGTCGTTGAACCCGGACTGGTGCTGATCGCCTCCGAACGTCAGGTGCGCCTGCATCTCTCCGGTTGCCGCGTCCATCTCGTACAGCCAGGCGTACCCGAAGGCCCTCTCGGTCGGGACGTTGGCGAAGCCGGCGTACCTGCCCGCCGCGTACAACACGCCCCGGACCACTTGACAGCCGTAGAAGCGGTCGCCCCATCGGCTCAGATCCACGGTCTCGATCCAGGTCACCTCCCCGAGCTTCGTCAGCGCAGCGGCCATCCCCGCGGACCAGGGGAGATCGTTCGCATCCGTCCGCTCGACTTCCGTATCGCCGACGATGAAGACGGCATCGCTCGTGACCGCGAGCGCCCCATCGTAGGTCTGCGTGGCAAAGCCGGGAATCGCGACGATGTCTTCCAACCAGGCGAGCTCGCGCGCCGCCGAAACGCGGCAGACCACCACGTTCAGGAGCTCTCCCATGGCATCGAACCTCGTTCCGGAGACGAACCAGCCGCTGCCGGGAGTGTCCGGCACGACGTCGCCGAACGTGATGTTCGTCAACTCGGAGAACACCTGCAGGCTGTCGCTCCGGAGCGTACTGTCCGGCAGGAGGGTGACGGTGGCCACGACGGGTGTGGGGGTTCCCGAAGCGTCGGTCTGCTCGCCGACGACGAGGAACTGCACGCTCGCGGTGTCGGAAGCGGCAACCGCAATGCTGCGAAAGACAAGCGCCTGGTCTTCGACGGTCCACTCGAGCCGATCGACCTGGTTGCCGTCTTCATCGACGACGGCGACGATCGCGGTGTCCAGCTCGTCGTCGCCATCCGTGTCCTTCCCGCCCACCGCGAGCAAGGCGTGTGGAAGCACAGGCGCATCCCCGGGCGAGACCCCGATGCCTGCGATGTTGTAGTCCGGCGATTGCGACCAGAGCACGCGACCGGCGGCATCCAGAGCTCCGAACGCCACACCGCTCAGGAGACCCTGGAAGTAGTACCCGGTGCCGGCACGCCGTAGGGCGCGCCAGAAACTGGTGCTCGGTTCGTCGCCCACGTTCTCCTGCAGCACGAGATCGTTGGATCCTGGCTGCTCCGGGTGTGCGAGGGGTGGCTCGGGCTCCGGACCGTTGTCCCCGCATCCGGTGAAGGAGAAAACGCCGGCGGCGACCGCCGCCCAGAGCACGACGCCTGCGGAGCGGAAGGGGGATCGTTGCTTCCGAGCCACGGGTTCGAGTGTCATGAAGCTTCTCCTCTCGGGGTTCTCCACCGCGGGTCGGCGCGAGTCCACCCCCGTGACTCGGCGGTCGGACGCGCTCTTGCAGCGTCCGAGAGGCAGGCGTGCGCTCGAGAGCCCGCTGCGGCTCAGTGCACGTGGCTCAGAACCTCTCCGTAGACGCGGTCCGCGAACTGTCGCGACGCCTTCTGGATCAGGTGCCGCTCGACCTCCTCACGTTCTTCCTGCTCGCGCTGTGGATCGAAAAGCTGGCGCTGGCTGCGCGAGAGCTTCAGCTCGTTGTAGTCCCTGTGGTAGTCGGCGCGCCGGAACGAGTGCAACTCGAAGACTTCGAAGGACCTCTTCGCCTGGCCGGATGAGCGCTCGGCATCCACCACGGTGTAGGCCGCACGAAGTCGATACCGCCGCTTGCCTCGACGCACGAGATAGGTGGTGTCGACGTCGTCCACGGTCTGCGCGGAATGGTAGGCGCGCTGGACGTCTTCCTCGGTGACGGCGAACTCGAGGATCTCGCCGGTGACCACGAGGTTCGCATCCACGCTGCGCCCGACGGCGGACGCCTCCCAGACGCCCATCCTCGAGCGCAGATAGCCGGCTTGTCGCATGCGCTGGCGCACGAGAACGGGGTCGGCGACGGCGACGAACAGCGGAGGTTCGGACCAGTGGGCGAGCTCGAGCTCGTCGTTCAACGCCTGCAGGAAAGCCTCGGGAAGGGTTTCGGCGGTCTCGTTCGAGCACCAGATCGGCGCGACGGCCACCCGCACCGTCCCACGCGCCAGCGCTTCCTCGCGAAGAGCCAGCGCGTCCGCCGCATCGGGGCGGCCCGCACCGCCGGCGATCGAGATGGCGCGGTCCGCCCGCTCGACGGCCTTGCGATAGCGCCCGGCGGCCAGGTCGGCCTCTCCCCAATGGATGGAGGCGCGGATGCGCGCCGCCCGGGCGGACGCCCGCTGATCGACGCCGGGCGAGAAATCCGCGACGCGTTCGTAGAAGCTCATGGCGTCGGACCAGCGCCCGCTCTCCTCCGCCCACCCGCAGACATGAGCCAGTCGATGGCGCCGTTGAACGAGGCGCGACGCCTGCTGCCGTAGTCCTCCGGTCGCGCCAGGTGCACGCCGACCCCCCCGGCGTCGTCGACCAGGGCATCGATGGATTGCAGCGCTTCGGCACCTTTCACGAACTCCCCGGATGCATTGAATTGCTCCGATCGGTCCAGGTACTGGTCGATGAGCTTCGGTCCGAGCGCCGTCAGACGCTGGCGCGCGTCCTGA
>JBHHXQ010000265.1:0-5264 GCA_046757105.1 Candidatus Krumholzibacteriia bacterium | reverse complement strand
CCAGACACCGAGCGTCGTGCACGACGCCTCCACGCCGATGGGCACTCAGACGTTCAGCGTCACGGTGACGTCGCAGGGCGGGCCGGTGATCGGGGCGACCGTCTGCCTGTGGAAGCCGGGTGACTTGTACGCGGTCGGGCGGACGAACTTCTCGGGTGTGGCGACGCTCCACATGCGCGCCGAGGCACCCGGTACGGCGCAGCTGACCGTCTCGGGTGCCGGGGTGCTGCCCTACCGGAGCAGCGTCACGGTGCAGAGTGCCGCCGGCGCAGCGTTGCGCGCGACGGGCGTTCTGCTGGTCGACGACGCCGGCCCGGGAACGATCGGCAACGGCAACGGCCTGCTCGAGGCCAGCGAGGAGGTGTTGTTGCACCTCGAGGTGCGGAACGAGGGCAGCGGCACGGCCAACGAGGTCTCGTTCCTGGCGCAATCCTCGGATCCGTTCCTCGCCATCCCGGATCCGCAGGTCCAGGTGGGCAACGTTCCACCCGGCCAGGCGGTCCTGTCTCAGCCGCTGCGCGTGCGTCTGAGCGACCTCGTTCTGGATCATCACCGCGTGGGCATCGACGTCGTGCTGCAGTCCCAGGGATGGACCTGGGAGGACCGCGTGTACGTCGATCTGCTGCAGGTGGATCCGCAGCTCGTGGGGCTCTCGGTGGACGACCCGAACCGCAACGAGACCCCCGAAGCGAACGAGACCTACGACCTGCTGCTCGAGTTCAAGAACTACGGCTTCGCCCAGCTGGACGCTGCGACCGCGACGCTGTTCTCGAGCGATCCCGACGTGACGGTCCTGGAGGGCAGTGCGAGCCTCGGCGACGTGGTGCACCTGGCCTCGGGAACGGTCACGTTCCAGGTGCGCGAGTCGGACGTCTCCGAGCCGAACCCGATGTTCGTGCTGCTCATGAACGCCGCCGGGCGCGTCTGGTCGTTCGTGATCGAGACGCGCCGGCCGCAGCCGCCCACCGCTCTGACGGCCGACGCCAGCGGCGGTCCGACCATCATGCGGCTGTCGTGGAGCCCGAGCCCGTCCGCGGACGTGGCCGGGTACCACGTCTACCAAGCGCCGGCGCTGCTCGGACCCTGGTCGCGCGCCAACCAGGACCTGATCCGCAACGCCACGTACTTCCGGGACGACGGTCTCACGGGCAGCGCGGAGTATCACTACGTGGCGGTCGCGGTCGACTCGAGCGGCAACGAGAGCTTCTTCTCGGACGCGGTGATCACCACCACGAACCCGGTGCAGAATGGTGGCTGGCCGCGTCTCATGGGGCAATGGAGCAACTGCACTCCCGTCGTCGTGGATCTCGACGGCGATCTGCAGATGGAGGTTCTGGCCGGGGCCGATCGCGTCTACGCCTGGCATGCCGACGGCAGCGAGGTGCTGGATGGAGACGGTGATGCGGCGACGTCGGGCGTCTGGACCACCTTCGGCTCGACGTTCGCGGCCGGGATCGCTGCCGGCGATCTCGATGGCGACGGCCTGGACGAGGTGGTCGCGTGCTCGTGGGACACGCGCGAGGTGTGTGCGCTCGACGGCGACGGCAGCATCCTGCCCGGCTGGCCGCGGTCGATCGTCAGCACCACTCACGGCATCTGGGCGACACCCGCCATCGCCGACCTGGATCTCGACGGCACTCTGGAGATCGTCGTGCTGGCTCTCGACGGACGCCTCTACGCCTGGCACGCGGACGGCAGCGAGGTGCTGGACGGCGACTCGGACCCGGCGACGCAAGGCGTCTTCTTCGCCATGCCGGGCCTGCCGACCTGGAGCCGCGGTGCGCCCGCGGTGGCCAACATCCTGACCGACGACCCCACGCCGGAGATCGTCTTCGGCGGCACCGACGACCGCATCTACATGCTGCGCGCCGATGGCAGCACGCCCCAGGGCTGGCCGCGCGTGGTGGGCGACGAGGTGACCTCGGCGCCCAGCATCGGCGACATCGACGGCGATGGCGCCCTGGAGGTCGCCGTTCCTGCCAAGGATGGCTTCCTCTACGTCCTGCGCGGCGACGGCTCCGACCTTGCGGGTTGGCCGCGTGCCTTCGAGACGCACTGGGGTTCGCTGACGCCGTCCGTGGCCCTGCACGACTTCGACGGCGACGGCCGGCTCGAGCTGGTGGTCGGCGGCAGCACGGGCGCGACCGAGAACGGCGAGCTGTGGATGTTCGACTGGCAGGGGAGCGTCGTCGCCGGATGGCCGGTGGACGTCGGGTCGGCCGCCGAGGCCTCGCCCGTCCTCGGGGACCTCGATACGGATGGAGTTCCCGAGATCCTCTACGGCGGCGAGACCGGTTTCATGTACGGCTTCCGCGCCGACGGCACGCTCGCTCCCGGCTTCCCGATCAAGCTCGGCGCCGAGATGCGCGCCACACCGACGATCACCGACGTCGATCGCGACGGTGACGTGGACGTGGTGTTCTCGGGCTGGGATCAGCAGGTCTACGTCTTCGACTTCGAGGGCGGTTACGTGCGCAGCAAGGTGCCCTGGGGCACCTTCAAGGGGAACAACCTGCGCAACGCCCTGTACGCCTATCGGGATCCCACCGGCACGGACATCGAAGGTCCGGCGCTGCCGCTGCGCACGCGCCTGCACGGCAACGTGCCGAACCCGTTCAATCCCGTGACCACCATCGAGTTCGATGTCGCGGGGGCATCGCGCCAGCGCACGCGGCTGGTCATCTACGACGTCCACGGACGTCGGGTGCGCACGCTCGTGGACGACACGCTGGCGCCCGGACGCTACGAGAAGCTCTGGTACGGCCTCGACGACGCCGGCCGCCCCAGGGCCAGCGGCGTCTACTTCTATCGGCTCGAGACCCCGCAGATCACCGAGAGCCGCAAGATGATTCTGCTGCGATAAGCGCCCTCGGGGCGCGTCTCGACGTCGCGGATCGCTGCGGAGTGCCGCTCCCAGCACGGGCGTCCGGCGCACCCCGGTCCTCGGCACGCGGCCTGCTCCGGCGTCCATGCCCGCCGCGCTCGGGCCGCAAGACGTCGCCCCGCTCGATCCTCCTCGCCGTCCTCCTGCCCCCAGGGCAGCCCACCGATCTCCCCCCCCGTGTAGCGCCGCACCGGCCGCCGTCGGGCGCCCCGCCAGCCCCGTCTGGCCGCGCGCCGGCGCGACCGCCGGCCCGGGGCATCGAACCGGACGGCGGGGTGGATGTGTCCTGTAAGATGATGGATCGTCAGGGGCAAGAACCGCTGGAGTTCGGATGCATCGGACGGCCGGACGCACGCGGTGGCTGGCGCTGGGGGCGGTGCTGGCCGGCGTGCTGGTGATCGTGCTGGCAGTGGGGGCGAGCCGCCGTCGCGGCGCCGCGCGGGGCGTTCCGACGACGCGCGTGCAACGCGGGCCGCTGCGCATCGACGTCACCACCGTCGGCGAGCTGCAAGCAGTCCACTCGAGCCGCATTCCAGTGCCGCGGCTGAAGTCGAGTGCCGTCAAGCTCATCTCGCTCGTCCCGGAGGGGACGACCGTCGCGGCCGGCGACACGCTGGCCCGCTTCGACACCACCGAGGCCCTGCGCCGCATCGAGGAGCTCGACAGCCGGCTGGTGAGCGCGCGCGCCAACCTCGAGAAGCTGCGGGCCACGCAGGCGGCCCACCGGGCCGAGATGAATGCGACCCTCGAAGACCAGACCGCCGCGATGCGGCTTGCCGAGCTCAACGCCGCCAACGTTTCGTACGAAGCACGTGTCGAGCAGGAGAAGGCCGAGCTGACGCTCAAGCGTGCGCGGCTGAACCTGCAGCAGCTCGAGTCCAGACGCAAAGCCCAGCGTGCCATCGACGAGGCCGAGCTCACCGAGCAGCGGGTGACGATCGCGGGCCTGGAGAACCAGGTTCGCTCCGAGCGGGAGGCGCTCGCGAACCATGTCCTGGTGGCGCCGGCGGCGGGTCTCGTCGTTCACGGGATGAGGTGGGCCTCCGGCAGGCGCGTGAAGATCAACGTCGGAGACCTGCTGTACTACGGCATCGTCGTCATCGAGCTCCCGGATCTCTCGCAGATGCGCGTGGGGAGCCATGTGAACGAGGCGCGCGTCAATCGGCTGCAGATGGGCCAGGTGTGCGAGGTGCGCGTCGACGCCTTCCCGGACACGCTGTATCCGGGTCGCGTGACGCGGATCAACGTGCTGGGCCGTGAGCTCCGTGACTCCCCGGGAGTCAAGGTCTTCGACTTCGAGGTCACGCTCGAGGGCCACGAGCCGCGACTGCGTCCCGGAATGACCGCCACCGTCGTCGTGCAGGTCGGGCAGCTGAACGATGTGATCTTCGCGCCCATCGAAACGGTGCACTCCGATGACGACGGCTTCTTCGTGTACCGTCGCAACGCTCGCGGCTACGAACGCGTCTCGGTCACACTGGGGCGGCAGAACGAGTTCCACGTCGTCCTCAATTCCGGCGTGTCTCCGGGCGACGAGATCGCCCTGCATGCTCCCGTCGAGGAATCCGATGGGCGTTGAAGGACGCCCGAGCCGGTGGCTGTCGCTCGGGCGCAACGTGACGCTCGGGCTGGAGGCGTTTCGGACCCACCGGTTGCGTACGGCGCTGACGACACTGGGTGTGGTCTTCGGTGTCGGCGCGGTCATCTGCATGCTGGCGATCGGCAAGGGAGCCGAGCAGAAGGTGCTGGTGGAGCTGCGCCGGCTCGGCGTCCGCAACCTGCACGTCGAGGCGAGGCGGGCCGAAGAGAAGGGCAGCTCGCTGGGCCTGGTCCTGGACGACGCGCGCGCGGTCACCACGACGCTGGCTCCACACGTGCAAGGCGGCGCCCCGGAGCGTTTCCAGAGTGCGACCGTCTGGGTGGGGCCGCGCAGTGCCGAGGTGGTGCTCTCCGGAGTGACCCCGGAGTATGCGCGCTACCTCGATCTCGAGGTCGTGCAGGGCCGCTTCGTCTCGAGCCTCGATGACGCGCGGGGTGCCGCGGTTTGTGTGCTCTCCGAGGCACTCCTTCCGGTGCTGCTGCCGGCGCGGCGACCGCTGGGCGCCGTGGTGCGTTTCGGTCGCCAGGCGTTTCGCATCGTGGGGGTGGTGCGCGGTGTGGCGCTCGGCAACGAAGAGCGGCCGCCGGTGTTCATGCCGCTGTCGACGGCGTGGCGCAGCCTGCCACGCAAGCGCGATGCGCGCGAGCTGCAGCGCATCGTGCTGCGGCTCGGGGAGGACGCCGATCCGAGCTCCGTCGGACGCCTGGTCGGTGCCTCGCTCCTGCGACGGCACGCGGGCACGCGCGACTTCACGGTGATCGTTCCCCTGGAGCTCATCCG
>JBHHXQ010000264.1:0-5264 GCA_046757105.1 Candidatus Krumholzibacteriia bacterium | reverse complement strand
CTCAAACCGGGTGCGTCCAGACAATTCGATGTAATCCTTGTGTCTCAAACGATTCTGATACTGCAGCCGAGGATTGTACCTTTTCCATTGCTCGTGCGAGTACCTCAGGAAGTTGTAGGCGGACACCCGCTTGTCGTAATGGGAGTAGTGGTCCCTGTAATCGATGAGGCTGCTCATCAGTCCGCCCTTCTTCAGCAATCGATAGCATCCAGACAGCAGGGGCGGGATCTGTTGCGGAGGCACGTGCTCCAGCGTGTCTGTCGAGGAAACGAAATCAAATCCCTCCTCTTGGAATGCGACAGAGCCTACGTCCGCGGGGGCGAAGTACTTGATTCCGAATTCCCGAGCCAGGTACTGGACGCCGTTCAATCGAGGGAGCGCACCGTTGTCGCCGGGTTCTCGCAACAACCGCAGATTCAGTCGGTCTCTCAGTTTCCGGAATTTCCTCAGTGAATCGTCGACCAGCTCCAGCTTCAAGAGAGGCTTGATGTCGACAACGGTCTGATCCGAAACGCCAAGATAGTAGAAGGTCAGCGCGGTGATCAGGTCCCACCCTGCTCCAAACTCGTAGAACCTGGCCTGATCCAACCGGAATCCCGGCCCTTTCAGCTCCCGGAACGCGTCGAAGTGTCTCCGAGCCGACTTCACTCTCTGCACGAATGTCTCGTCGCAGACCGGCAAGGCTCCGGTCACGTGGCGCTGAAGGAAGTAGTTGAGCGTCTCGGCCTGCGGGGCCCTGCTGAGAATCTGGTGTCCGAGCGACTTGATCTTCCAGTTCATGGAACTCCCAAACCCCCAAACCTGTTCCATGCCCGCCCACTTCAGTCCATGGCCGTTGGCTGGCTGAGAACTCTGGAACGGAGCCTCCGGCGTGTGGGCGGGGTGAATCTGCGCGTGGCAACCCCTCTTGAGCCAAGAAACACCGGTCCGCCAGCATTCCTCTCGATCACACCCTTTGGGGTGACGATCCCCGGCGAAAGGAGGACACGATACCAACGATACCGAATGGTTTTCGCCATCGATGCGGCTCGAGAATGCGATCCGGAAACATCAGGTTCCTCTTCTATCGTGCGTGCGTCCAGTCGGTCCAACCCAGGCTCTTCCCGGGGCGCGTCGGTGAGCCGTCCCAGAAGCTCGTGCCGTAGACGCGGTCGATGAGCGGTGCTTGCCAGGTGTCGTCACCCCGGGGCGGATAGTCTGCCTCGCGATGCAGCCACGTGAAGGCACGCAGCAGCGCACGATCTTCCCAGTCCCAGACCGCGTACCCGGCGCGATGCAGGATGTGCGCCTGAACAAGCCCGCCTTGCAGGGCCTCGTACACGTAGTTCTCGCGCGGCGGCGGCCACGTGAACGGCCCGCTGCGGCGCTGGTCGTCGGGAAGAACGCCGTCGATGGAGTGCCCGTCGCGCGTTGCGCCTCGCCGGTTGATGCCCACGGGGCGCCGCCGATCCGCCTGCCACGAACGCTCGCCGTACTCGAAGCCGGCATGGGCACTTCGGTCCCCCAACCAGCCCTTGAACACGCGGGCACAGCGCGCCAGCTCGTCCTCGAGACCGAGGTAACACGCCACAGCGACGCGGCTGGCGCCGGCATGCGTCCCCCAGTTGTTGGGACGTCTCTCATGCGTCGAGCGCAACGTCCAGCCGTCCAGCTCTTCGGTGAGCGTGCTGCGAAGCCAGGCGCGAAAGCGCCGGTCCTCGCCTTCCGGAAGTCCGACGAGATCGGCGGCGATGACGTAGGAGACCAGCTTGCGGCCGAGCGCCAGCGTGCGCCCGCCGCGTTCGGTGCCGATGGCCGCCAGGATCGCATCGATCACCTGCCGCCGGGACTCCTCGTCTCCCGTGCGGGCATGCACGAGGGCCTTGGCGAGCACCGTCACGTTCGCGCGTGCGTTCTGATCCGCGATGTGCGGCCGCGGGGCGGCCTTGTGCGCCTCGGCCCACAAGGCTTCCCAGGCGGGACCCTCCAGGGGCAGTGCGGCCAGCTCAGCCCGGCTGATCCAGATGCCCTCCGGCGTCCGCTGCGCACGCGCACGCCGACAACCCGCGCAAGCCAGGCAGACCCAGGCCGCGCTGGCGAGAAGCAGAGCCACGAGCGTGATGCGCATCACGAACGCGGGCGTCCACGCACGTGCGGCGGGCGGGATCGGCGCTTTCATCAGGTCTTGCACCCGCGGACGGTTGCGTGGCCGTCGAGCGTCGTCGCCGGTTCGTGGTGCCGGCCCCGAACGGGGCGGCGCCCTGCACGCATGGCCTTGCGGAGCTTCGAGGTGACCGTGTGCAGGGCGTAGCGGGGATCGTCCAGCCACGGCATGTCGTTGACGCGAATGGGAGGCAGCAGGCTTCCCAACCACTGGCTCGTGGAGAGCAGGCCCTCGCGCCGGTAGGCGAGGAACGCCGGCAGGTCACGACCCAGCTCGACCCACTTCTGGCTGAAGTGGCGTGTCCGTGCGGGTGTCGTGGGCCGTCCCAGGAGCGACTCGACCGCCTCGCGCGCGAGATCCACACCCACCGGGATGCCGATGTCGTCCCAGAGGCTGTAGCGTGGATTGATCTCGATGAGCTTGGCAATGCCGTCGCGCGGATCCTCCTTGAGTTCGATGCCGCAGATGCCCTGGTATCCGAGCGCCGCCAGGAAGCCCGCACAGCGCTCCTCGACCCGCGGACGATCCACCAGCTGCACGAACGTCGCCGAGCCGAAGTGGATCGGGACGATGCGCAGCTTGCGGCCGACCAGACGCCCGCCGACCTGGCCGCGCGGGCCGACGAAGCCGCACCAGTAGATCAGGTTTTCGTCGGGACCGGGAATCACTTCCTGGGCGACGACCTCGGGTGTGTGGGGTGCGATCTCGTCGTAGGCCGCGAGCAGCGTGTCCAGGTCGTCGCCCATCATCACCTTGCGTTTGCTCGCCACCGCAGCCGCGGCACCGCTCCGCCACTGCGCCGCGAAGTCGGGCTTGATCAACACGGGCCCGTGGAGCGATTCGACGAATGCCGCGAGGGCGTCGCGGCTGCGCACGAAGCAGGTCTTCGGGTGCGGAAACTCGTGTGCCGCAGCGAGCTCGAAGGTGCGGCGTTTGGAGGTCGTGGCGGTGCGCAGTCCGTTGCCGAAGCCGTGGAAGCGATAGCATTCCCGCAGCTCCGGCGCGGCCCGGTCGAGGGCCACGACGAGGACATCCGACATGGGCAGGAGCGGCGGCGGCGCCTCGAAGCGCCAGGAAAAACGCCGCATGAACTCGAGCCACGCCTCGAAGTCCGTCTCCGGGTTGGGGGCGTGCAGCCTGCGGCCGTGCCGCGTGTGCCACCCCGGCTCGCTCCGGTCGTGGCTCAGCCCCCACACCGCATAACCCTGCGACGAGAGGTGACGCAGCACCGAGGCACCGTTCAGCGTCAGGCCGGCGATCACGACCGGCTGCTGGGTCGAGTTCCTTCCATGATGACGCAAGACGGCCTCCCGCAGCTCCAACGTCAAGTATACGATGCGATTCGGAGAAGGACGCCGACGAACGGACGACTCGGCCTCGGCGCGTTCGACGATGGCGCGTGAAGCGTTCGACGCATCATGTTTCCTGCCGCCGTCGATGGAGATGCCGGAAATCTTCCGCAGTTCCGTGCCGGCGGCCGGGGCGGGTGGAGGACTCGTGCCGGGGGGCGGCTCGAGGAGTCGCGCCGGTGCCGCAGAAACGCGCTTGGCTGTGAGGCGGACGGGTCCCCACGACGAGAGGTTCAGGAGGCCGGGCTGCTTTCGGGGCCGGGACGCTCGCCCGCAACCGCGCCCGGCTCGGAGGCGGCTGTCGTTCCCGGCTCCGCACTCCTCGAGCGCACCAGCCTGCCCACGAAATCGTCGGCCGTGGCGTAGACCGTCGGGATGATCAGCAAGGTCAACACGGTGGAGGTGAGAAGCCCGCTGATGACGGCGATGGCCATGGGGGTGCGGATCTCGGCACCGTCGCCCAGGCCGATGGCCATGGGCGTCAGCCCCAGCACGGTCGTGGCCGTGGTCATGAGGATCGGGCGCAGGCGCACGGATCCCGCCGTCACGATGGCCTGGTCGCGCGGCAGGCCGCGGCGGCGCAGCTGATTGACGTAGTCCACGAACACGATGGCGTTGTTCACCACGATTCCCGCCAGCATGATCATGCCGAGGAAGACGACCACCGACAACGGAATGCCGAACAGCTTCAGGGCCAACACGGTGCCGATGAAGGCGAGCGGGATGGTCAGCATGATGACGAGCGGGTGCAACAACGATTCGAACTGGATCGCCATGATCACGTAGACGAGAAAGATGCTCAGGCCCAACGCCAGCACCAGGCTGCCTCGGCTCTGCTGCCACTCCTCGTTCTGGCCGCTGATCAGGAAGCTCATGCTGGCGGGCCAGTCGATGCGCGCGTTCAGCTCGCGCTCGATGCGCTCGACGGCGTTGCTCAGGGAACCGGAGCCCAGGTTGGCGCGCACGAGTCCGACGCGCCGGCCGTCCACGCGGCGCACCTCGCTCGGCCCTTCGCCGACCACGACGTTCGCAACCGACGAGAGCCGAATCGGCCGCTCGCCACCCGGGTTGACCACCAGGTCCTCGATGTCCTCCACCGCGCGGCGGTCCTCCTCGGAGAGCCGCACGACGATGGGGATCGTGCGGTCGAGCAGGTTGTAGCGCGTCGCCTCGAAGCCCTGCACCTTGCTGCGCACCAGGCGCGCCACGCTGCGGATGTTCAGTCCGTAGCGCGTCAGGAGGTCGCGATCGTAGACCATCTGAATCTCCGGAGCGCCACTCTGCAGCGTGGTGCTCACGTCGGCAAGCTCGGGCAGGACGGACATCAGAGCCCGCACGTGGTCCGTGTACTGCTTGAGCTGACGCAGGTCGTCGCCGTGCACCTCGACCTCGATGGGGGTCTTCGAGCTGAAGAGGACCGGTCGCGTGACGCGCGACTTGAGGTCCGGAATGCCTTTGAAACGCCTGCGCAGCCGCTCGACGACCTGGTCCTCCAGCGCCCCGCCGCGCCGCGAACGCTCGAGCAGGATCTTGAAGGCCGCCGTGTGCTCGCCCTCGTCGGAGCGCTCCGACTGGCTCGGGTCGTACCCCACCGTCAGGATGAGCGAGCGGATGTGCTCCTTCTCGGCCAGGATGGCCGCCTCGATGGGTGCCAGGATCGCCTCGGTCTCCTCGAGAGGCGTGCCGACCGACAGCGCCACCTCCACCGTGAACTCTCCCTGCCGCACCTCCGGCAACAGGCGAGACAATTCCGCCAGCCAGACGTGAGAAAT
>JBHHXQ010000263.1:0-5277 GCA_046757105.1 Candidatus Krumholzibacteriia bacterium | reverse complement strand
AGACCAATGCGCAGTCGCGCGCCCTCGAAGACGCCCTGCGGCGCCACAACGTTCCGTACCAGATCGTCGGCGGGACCCGCTTCTACGCGAGGCGCGAAGTGCGGGACGTGGTGGCCTATCTCAAGACGATCCACAACCCGGCGGACTCGGTGTCGCTGCTGCGCACGATCAACGTGCCGCGGCGGGGCATCGGCGACGCGACCATCGCGCGGCTGACGCAGGCCGCCGAGACCAAGGGCTGCAGCCTCGGGGAGACCCTGGCGCACCTCGACGATGTCGATCTCGCAAGAGCGCCCAAGCGGCGCGTCGGCGAGTACGCAGGGCTTCTGTCCGAGCTGCGGGAGATGGCGGCGGAGGGAACCTGCGTCGAAGTCCTCAACGCGGTTCTCGACTCGACGGATTACCTCACCTATCTGCGCCAGAGCGATCCCGGCACATACCAGGCTCGGCGCGAGAACGTCGAGGAGCTCGTCTCCGCGGCGCAGGCGTTCGTCGAGGAGTCCGAGGACCCGAGCCTGGGCGCATTCCTCGAAGAGATCTCGCTTCTCAGCGACGTCGACGGAATGCAGGACAAGGTCGACCAGGTGACGTTGATGACGTTGCACAGCGCCAAGGGCCTCGAGTTCCCGGTGGTTCTCGTCACCGGCCTCGAGGAGGGACTGCTCCCCCACGCCTCGAGCACCGACACCCTGCCCGGTGTCGAGGAAGAACGGCGGCTCTTCTACGTCGGCATGACGCGGGCCCAGGACCAGCTGCACCTGTTCTGCGCCAGCAATCGCCGTCACTTCGGTGACTTCGTCCCCATGCTGCAGTCGCGCTTCGTCGGTGAGATTCCTGCGGAGTCCCTCGAGGTCGAGCAGCCTCCCCGACCCGAGCCGCGGCGGGCGAAGTGGGCATCCCAGCAGCCGGCCTGGCGCAGCTACGCCGAGGGCGATCCGGACGCCTTCTGGCACGGACAAGCCCTCTCTCCGGAGCCGGGCCCGGAGACGATGCTCTACGACGACGACTTCCCGCAGGGGCCGGTGGAGCTCGCCGCCGGCATGCGCGTCCGGCATGCGAAGTTCGGTGAAGGCATCGTCCGGCGCATCGAGGGCAAGGGGGAAATGATGAAGGTGACCGTCGTGTTCGGCCGCAACCGGACCAAGAAGCTCGTCGCGCGGTTCGCGCGCCTGATCCCGCTGAGCTGAGGCTCTCGCCGGCGTCTCCGGCGGGCTGCACCGATGCGACGCTGCCGGGCTGCCTGGCGCGATCGGAAGGTCGCCCGGCGGGATCCGAACGGCCACACCGCGTTCCGGCGGCGGCGGGATCTACGCGGTCGAGGCCGCGGACTGCACGCCCTGTCTGCGATCCCAGGGTGCTTCGATCTCGTGCTGCTCGGCGAGCTCGATGCGGCGGCGGCGCTCCGCCTGGGTCAAGAACCCCACCGCGATGAGGATGAACAGGAGAGCCAGCCAATCGGCGACGCTCGGGAAGCGTCCACCGAACGCAAAGTGGAAGACGAGCGTCGCCGTGGTGCCGGCAATCAGCGAGGTCAGTCGATTCACCAACCCCGCGAACGTCGCCGTGCGTCCCTTGAACATGAAGATGAACACCGAGAAGAACGCCACGATGCCGAACGCGGTCCCCGAAAGGATGGCCCAGCCCCACAGGGAGTGCGGGTTCACGACCGAGTCGCGGAACACCTGGAGCTGCGACGAGGTCCAGCCGACCCGGTGCGGCACGAGCACCAGGAACACCGAGACCAGGACCATGGTCGTGAATGCGGCGATCTGCTCGATGGCGAAGAAGGCCTTGTTGTCGAGCTTCTGCCCCTTGCCGCGCGTGTTCTTGTAGTAGTTCATGATGTAGATGCGGATGGCGTAGGCCGTGATGTAGCTGCTCAGGATTCCCATGGCAGCGGGGGAGCGCAGAAAGACGAAGCTGTCACGAGCCGAGGCCTCGAGCCGCAAGGACCCGGCTGCGGAGATTCCGATGCCCTGCAGGTAATCCACCAGCGGATTCACGAGCGACGGCGTCCACACGATCTTGGTGCCCACCGCCAGGAGCGCGAACACGACGGCGACGTTTTCCTGCACGTAGACCTTCTTCTTGAGAAGCCCCTGGCGGATCTGCACGCTGTCGACGATGCGGCTGACCACGATGATCGCGCCGCGCATGATCACCATGGCCACCATGACCGAAATCGGCAGCGTGTACATGAGGGTGGTCGTGGGAATGACGACCGCGGTGCAGACGCCGGATGGAACGATGTAGAAGAACTCGCTCGGGAACCGCCAGCGGCCCCACTGCACCGGATGCACCGACTGCAGGTGGTACCAGCGCCGCACCAGCACGACGAGCAACGCGACGCTGGCGCCGCCGACCGTGCTGTAGGTGAGGTACTGGATGGCGTGCATGGCGGGGAGGCCCAGGTCGGCCTTGCCGAGGAAGTACTTCACGGCGACGCCGGTGATGACGTAGAAGAGGAAGTATCCGGAGCACAGCTCGAGCAGACGGCCGGTGCTTCCTTCGCTCGTTTTCCACATGCGCGACGTCCCCACTGGCTTCGGCTCGCGAGGCCTGTGCGACGTCCGGCGGCCGCCTCGCGCTTCATCGGCGCCGGCGTGGGCCGAAGACCCGCGCCGTCCAAGCTGTGACAGCTTAACATAGCGTCAGCGCCAGCGCCGCGCCAGAGTCGCGGGCGGGTCGCCGGCTCCGGCCAGATCCGCCTGCGGTCGGCCTCCAGGGGCCCCTGGCGCCGGGTGATCGGTCGGCTGCGTGCGGATCGATCGGCGCGGCTGCGCGCGAAACGATGGATGCCGTTGGCTGCGGGTTGCTGGACGCAGCCATCGGCTCGGCGGGCGCCCAGGCTGCCGGCACGAGCGGCGTGCCAGTCCGGCTCGCCGAGCCAGGGGAGAACGTGT
This sequence comes from Candidatus Krumholzibacteriia bacterium, assembly GCA_046757105.1. Classification (GTDB taxonomy): domain Bacteria; phylum Krumholzibacteriota; class Krumholzibacteriia; genus JBHHXQ01. The sequence continues at coordinate 2,374 of JBHHXQ010000263.1, read as the reverse complement.
GTCCGAGAACCCGACCCCGGTCACCCCCGAGCACTTCCGCTACCTGGCCGAGCGCACCAGGCCGGAGGACGATTTCCTGCGCCAGCTCAAGAACGCAGCGCGGGCATCCGGGATTCCACCCATCTGGATCTCCCCGGAGCAGGCGAGCTTCATGCAGATCCTGCTGCGGCTCCGTGGCGCACGAGAGGTGGTGGAGGTGGGAACGCTGGCGGGATACTCCGCCATCGCCATGGCGCGCGCTCTCCCGGAGAACGGCCGCGTGCTCACGATCGAGCTCGTCGACGCATACGCTGACTTCGCCGAAGAATGGATCGCTCGCAGCGACGTCGCCGGGCGCGTGCAGGTGCTGCGTGGGGCTGCGGCCGACGTTCTTCCGGCCCTCGCGAACGACTCGGCGGACGCCGCCTTCCTGGACGCCGACAAGGCCGGCTACAAGTTCTGCTTGCACGAATGCCTGCGCATCGCGCGCCGCGGCGGGCTCATCATGGTCGACAACGCCTTCGCGTTTGGTCAGCTCTTCGACGCGCACCCCACCGACCGCGAGGTTCCGGCCGTGCGCGAGTTCAACGAGCACATGGCGAAGCAGTCCTCCTTGCAGAGCATCATCGTGCCGGTCGGCGACGGCTGCTGGGTCGGGGTCAAACTGTAGTCCGCGGCACGCTTCCACGCGCGGGCGCCGGCAGCGATGCTGGCGCCCGCGGTTACCGTGGGGCCAGGGACAGCGCGTTCTGGTCGCAGGGGCAATCGAGCGCCTCGAGGAAGGCGACGAGATCCTTCTTCTCCTGACCGGTGAGCTTGCGGTCCTCGAGCTGCGGGTCGAGGTGCGGGTTCGCGACGCCGCCACCGGCCATGATCTCCACCGCCTCCTCGAGCGTCGCGACGCTGCCGTCGTGGAAGTACGGGGCCGAGCGCGACACGTCGCGCAGGCCCGGCGTCTTGAAGGCGCCGGTGTCCCGGGTGGCCTTGGTCACCTTGAAGCGGCCGATGTCGGGGCTCGACTTGCGGCTGCCGATCCCGACGTTGTGGTAGCGGAGATCAGTGAGCAGGAAGCCGGCGTGGCAGGTGCCGCAGCCGGCCTTGCCACGAAAGACCTCCCAGCCGCGCACCGCCGCCGCGCTCATGGCGCCCGCGACACCTCGCTGGTAGCGGTCGAAAGGCGTGTCGAAGCACAGGATCGTGCGCATGTACGCTCCCAGCGCCTTGGTGACCAGTTCCGGCGCGACCTCGGCACCGAACACCTCGTGGAAGGCGGCGTGGTACTCGGCGTCCTGGTTCAACACCTCGACGATGCTGTCCGGCCTGGCGCCCATGTTGCCGCCCTTCCACGCAGCCATCGCCTGCCGCTCCAGCGAGGGGGCGCGGCCGTCCCAGTACAGCGAGTCGTGGTATCCGACGTTCCACATCGACGGTGCCGAGCGCCCGATGTTCTTGCCGAAGGCGCCGATTGCGGTGCGCCGCCCGTCGGTGAGGCCGTGGTCGCACACGTGACACGAATAGCACGCCAGCTTGCCGTCGCCCGAGAGGCGTTTGTCGAAGTAGAGCCTGCGGCCCAGATCCACCTTGGCCAGCGTCATGCGATTGTCGGGCGGAATCGGCACCGGTTCGAAGTCGTCCGGAACTTCCCAGGGTGGCTTGCCCGATGGCATGGCACCCGTCCTGTCACCTTCCTGCTCGGAGCCGCCGCAGGCCAGGTCGGACAAGCCGAGACCGAGCAGACACACCAGCAACCACAGACTACGGCGAACCATTTCGACCTCCGCATGGATCGGCGAGCTTCCGCGGGCTTCCCGCATGGATCAGCGGACTTCCCGCGCGGGTGCCGGGTCGGAGGAACCCTGCGCAGGCTGCGCTTCGCGCCAGGCGCCGAGGACCGTGTGCTGGAGCGTTTCCGCCGGCCGTTCCGCTTCGAAGTGCACGGCGTGCAGCAGCGGGCCCTGTCCGGGGTTGATGGCGAGCGTCTCCGCGACCCATTCGGCGAAGACGCCGCCGCGCAGCTCGATCTCCGGAACGTGGCCGTGCAGCGACACCGCGGGCCGCGTCCTTTCGATGAAGTCGCGCAGCGCCTGGCTTCCCGCATGACGTCCGTACGCGATGTCGAGCTTGGTGTTGCGAGGCGGGCAGTGCGAGACGAAGATGGTGCGTCCGGGACGCACGTGGCGCTCGAGCGCCTCGAGGTCCTTCTCGATGGAGTCGCTGCCGTCGAGCGGCCGCGTCACCCCCTGGATGGCTTCGCCGGAGGAGCCGACGCCGGTCGCATTCGCTTCCAGCACGTCGAGCTTGTCCGGGCGATAGTGGTCGAGCTTCTCGAAATCCTTCACCGAGAACGGCGTGAGGGGCGTGTAGGCGTAGCCCAGGACGTTGACCTCGGCGGCAA
>JBHHXQ010000262.1:0-5344 GCA_046757105.1 Candidatus Krumholzibacteriia bacterium | reverse complement strand
GAGAGCAACTGGTGCGACCGGAGCATCGACTGGCGCAAGGCGGACATCCTGTCTGCCGGAGTGGACGTCGGATCGGTGAGCTCCCAGACGGCGGTCGTGGCGGACGGGAAGCTCTACGCCTACTCCAACATGCGCACGGGATCCAACAGCCCCGACAGCGCGCGCAAGGCCATGGACTGGGCCCTGGAAGGCACCGGGTTGCAGGTGGAAGACATCCACTTCATCGTCGGCACCGGATACGGCCGCGTGAACGTTCCCTTCGCCCACAAGACCATCACGGAGATCCACTGCCACGCCCGCGGCGGCAACTTCATGTACGGGGACAGGATCCGCACCGTCATGGACATGGGAGGCCAGGACTGCAAGGCCATCCGCTGCGATGCCAAGGGCAAGGTGGTCGCCTTCCAGATGAACGACAAGTGCGCCGCAGGCACGGGACGCGGCATGGAGGTGTTCGCCGACCTGCTCCAGATTCCCATCGATCAGGTCGGGCCGATGTCGCTGTCCGTGGAGGAGGAGCCACCGCCGGTCTCCAGCACCTGCGTGGTCTTTGCCAAGAGCGAAGCGTCGGGCTTGCTGCGTCAGGGCTGGCCCAAGGAGAAGGTCCTGGCCGCCTACTGCAGCGCCATGGCCCACAGAGTGTACACGCTGCTGGAACGTCTGGGCGTGGAGCGGGAGTTCGCCATCACGGGCGGCATCGCGAAGAACCCGGGAGTGGTCGAGCGCATCGAGCGCGAGCTCGGGTTCGAGTCCGTCAAGAGCGACCTCGATTCGCAGATCGCCGGCGCCCTGGGCGCGGCGCTCTTCGGGCAGGCGCTCGAGGCCAAGAGGCGGGCCAAGGGGGCGTGCTAGGAATGTTGGCGCACTACGGCTACGAGGACGGCTCGGGCCGCTACACCATCACCGTCGACACGGAGCGCTGCAACGGCTGCGAGGAGTGCGTCAAGGCGTGCCCGGCCACGGTGCTGGAGATGGTGGAGGAGGACCCCATCGAGGAGCGCCTGGTCGCGGCCGTGGGCGAAGAGCACCGGAAGAAGATCAAGTACTCCTGCAATCCGTGCAAGCCCACCGGGTACACGTCGCTGCCCTGCGTGGCGGTGTGCGAGCCGGCGGCCTTGACGCACTCCTGGTGAGCCGGCCGGACGGCCTCGGGACGCCTGCCGGCGCGCTGGGCTGTCGACGCCTGCAACCTGGCTGGACGGCACCGCCCGCAGCTGGGCCCATGCACGGCGCGATGCATCCACGCGGGCTCGGGAAGGACGCGGACGTGTGAGCATCCAGATCCGCATCGATGGAAATGTCATCGAGGCCGAGCAGGGCTGGAGCGTCCTGCGTGCGGCCCACGAGGCCGCGATCTACATCCCCTCTCTGTGCGCCCACCCCGACCTGCCGCCCCAGGAGGAGACACCTGCTGCGGAAGCCGTCTACCACGGAAGCCTGCAGATCCGTCACGACCCCGAAGCCGAAGGCCCGTCGGGCTGCGGCCTGTGCGTCGTGGAGGCGGATGGCCAGGGAAAGATTGCCGCGTGCGCGACTCGCGTGCGGGCCGGCATGCGCGTCACCAGCGTGGGAGCCCAGCTCGAGAGGCTGCGTCGCCAGCGGCTGTCGCGGATCCTCGCGCATCACCCGCACGCGTGCCTCACCTGCACGCAGCGCGAAGGCTGCACGCGCGAGCCGTGCTCGATGAACGTGCCGGTGGAGGAGCGCTGCTGCGAGCTGCTCGGCAGATGCGAGCTGCAAGCGGTGGCCGAGTACGTGGGCATCGACCCTTCCACGCCCCGGTACGTGCCCGGCCCGACGCGGCGGATCACCTCCGAGCCCCTGTTCGACAGGAACCCGGCGCTCTGCATCGCCTGCGGCCGCTGCGTGCGTGCATGCAACGACCGCGAAGTTCATGCACTCGGCTGGGCGCGCGACAGCGACTCGCGCCGTTGGGTGGGTCCCCTCGCCCGCACACCCGTGGAGGCAGGGTGCCGGCTTTGCGGGAGCTGCGTGGAGGTCTGTCCCACGGGCGCCTTGATGGACCGTGGCGTCCGGCATGCCGAGCGCGAAGAGGCGCTCGTCCCCTGCCGCAGCACCTGTCCGGCCCGGACGGACGTGCCTCGCTACGTGCGTCTCGTGGCCGCGGGATGCTTCAGTGACGCCGCGGCGGTCGTGGCCGAGCGCGCACCCCTCGTGGAGGTGTTGGGACAGATCTGCTTCCACCCGTGTGAGAAGGTCTGCCGGCGTCACGAAGTGAACGGCGCGCCGATCTCGATCTGTCGCATCAAGCGCGCCGCGGGCGAGAGATCCGCCACCGACTGGACCGAGCGGCTTCCCCCAGCCCGGCCCGACACGCATCGCTCCGTGGCGGTCGTGGGCGGCGGACCGGCCGGCCTCGTGGCCGCCCACACGCTGCATCAGCTCGGCCACCGGGTCACCCTGCTCGACGAGCGCGAGACGCTCGGCGGCATGCTGGCCCATGCGATCCCTCCCTTCCGGCTTTCCAGGGAAGTCGTCGCCCGCGAGACGGCCGCTCTGGTGCGCGGCGTCCACGTGCGAACCGGCGTGCGCGCCGGCAGCAACGGCCTGTCGCTGCAGGGACTGCGCGAGAACCACGATGCCCTGGTGATCGCGACCGGCGCGCACGAAAGCGCCCGCCTGCGAGTCCCAGGTGAGGATCTGCCGGGCGTCCGCGCAGGACTGGACTTCCTTGCCGACGTGGCGCACGGGAATCTGCCGCCCTCGACGTACACCGGGCGCAACGTGTTGGTGGTGGGTGGCGGCAACGTGGCCGTGGACTGTGCGCGCGCGGCACTGCGTCTCGGCGCGGTCACGGTGGATGTCGTCTGCCTCGAGCAGCAGGACGAGATGCCGGCGTACGCCGAAGAGATGGCTCGAGCCACCGAGGAAGGCATCCGGTTCCATCACGGATGGGGCATCCGTGCCTTTTCGGGCAACGGCGCGGTGAGTCGCGTGGAGCTGAAGCGCTGCACCCGCGTCTTCGACGAGCAAGGCCGCTTCGATCCGCGCTACGACGAGACGCAGACGCAGGAGATGGATGCGGACGACGTCATCCTGGCAGTGGGCCAGCGGCCCGATCGCTCCACCATTCCCGACTCCATGGAAGGGGTCTTCCTGGCGGGCGATGTGGCCACAGGTCCCGGTTCGGTGGTGGAGGCGATCGCCTCGGGCCGTGAAGCCGCGCTCGCCGCCGACCGCTTCCTGGGAGGGCCGGGCGAACTCACCCTGCAGCTGGGTTCCACCGCAGCACCGATTGCCCTGGGGAGGATCGAAGGCTTTGCCTCGCTGCCGCGGCTCGAGCCGGAACCGCTGCGCCGGGAGCAGTCGCTCGACCTCGAGGCACTGCCGCCCGGCCTGAGCGCGGAGCTCGCCTGCCGGGAAGCGAACCGCTGCCTGCGATGCGACCTGCGCCTCGGCTACCGGACACCGGCCCCGCCCCCGTCCCGGCAGGCGCGGCTGTCGCTCGACGCGGCAGGCCTGGCGCAGGTGCCGGAGAGCGACGGCGTGGTGCGCTTCTACGGCGCCGCGGGCGAACTCCTCGAAATCGTGGGTGGAGCGGACATGCGCCACGAGGTGCGAGAACGCCTGGGCGCGGAGCGCGCGGCCAGCTTCGACTTCGAGCCGTGTCCGATGTATACACAACGGCAGAACGAGCTGCTCAGCCAGTACATGGAAGCCCATGGCCGCATGCCGCCGGGCGTGAGCGAGGATGACGATCTGGATGGCCTCTTCTAGGGACGAGGAGCACGGCGGGCGCCACGAGGAGCAGCGCACACGAACGGAGGCCGACCTGCTCGCACAGGGTTGGGAGCGCCGCTTCGTCTACGACGAGCCGCGGCTCTCCGAAGCCGTCGAGACGTATCGCGAGCTCGGCTTCGAAGTCGTCCTCCTGCCGATTGCTGCGGACGACAGCCAGTGCACCGAGTGCATGCAGCAGGAGCCCGATCGGTATCGGGTGATCTACACGCGCAAGCGGAAGTGAGACGGGGTCGGCTTTGACGACGCGCCCCCACGAACCCACCGTCCAGAGCCGACGACGCCTCGTCCGGATGGCTCGGGTGCGCGCGGGGTGAGCTCGAGTGGGGAAGCCGCGTCCGAACGCCAGCATGAGGCACAGGGCCCCGAGGATCCGGAGCTTGCCGCGCCAGCTGGGCCCACAGAAGATCGCGTTGGCCAGAAAGCCGGCCGCCGCCGATCACTTCTGTCTTGCCGGCAGCCGAAGGATCGTCTTGAGCCGCTCCGGCGGCACCCGCCTGGGGTCCGAAAGATAGACCTCGTGGTGCCGGCCGTGGGTCTCGAGCCCCTCTTTCTCCGCGAATGCCGTCATCTTGGCGATCGTCTCGCCCTCTTTTTCGTACGGTCCCACATGCAGCATCTGCACGCACTGCCCCGCGGCCAGCGGTTCCAGTTTGACGTCCCTGACCTCGGGGTCCTTGCCTTTGTCGAGAAGCGCAGAGACGGCTTGCTTCAGCTCGTCCTGGCCGACGAAGTCGGGCGTGCGGATCATCATTCGCCACTGCCACCGGTCCTTCGGTACCTTCGCGAGATCGGACTGGCCACCCTCGACCCACCATTGTGCCTCGAGCTTGCCGATGACGTAGTCTTGCCGGCCGTCGAACTTGCGCGTCATCTTGATGGTGTAGGCCACTCCGTACAGGGCCCCGATCTTCGCCGCGAACTCCTCGCCCCCGGGAGCGCCCTTGCCCTCGATCGTGAGATACGTCGCGCGCTTGATGTCCACCAACATCGGCTTCTTCGGCGTCGCGTAGTCCCCATTCTTGTGCAACTTGAACAAGTCGATCTTTTCCTTCGTGGTCATGACGCACTCTCCGTTTCCGATTGCAGCGGGGCGTAGATGTCGGTGACGCAATCCTGCGGATCGGTGTTTTCCGGGTCGCTCAGATAGAACTCCAGGCCCGGGGCCGAGCGTAGCTCGCGCCCGCTCCGGGGCACCCACTGACCCATGAGTCTGGCGTACGTCTCGCCCAGACTGTCGTAAGGGCCGAAGTGGGTCGTCACAGCGTACTCACCGCCGGAGATCGTCTGCACACCGATCTCACCCTGGGGTACGTAGTCCTCGGCCACGATGACACACGCGTCGTAGCGGAGCCTCTCCGGCGGCGTGACGTCGGGGTCGTCGTGGCACAGACCGATGTACTCCGCGCCCGGCCCGAGAAGGCCCTCCTTGCCCAAGCGCGGGCACAGCTTGTCCCACGCCTCGCCGCACTCGTTGTACGGGCCGATGTGCCGGACGAATGCCACCCGCATCGGTTCCACCTTCTTGATCGTTACATCCACCTCGTCGCCTCCTGGATGAACGGGGCTGAAGTCGTTCAGCGCA
>JBHHXQ010000261.1:0-5371 GCA_046757105.1 Candidatus Krumholzibacteriia bacterium | reverse complement strand
CCTTCCATGCAGACGGACCTCCGGCTGGACGTGTGGCGGTGGGATCCCACCGCGGACTGAACGCGACCGGGAGCCTCCGGAGCCGCGCCGAAGACGGCGGATAGCATAGCACGGCGTATGGCGCCACGCGACGAAGCCCCCTCCACGCTTCCAGTCGACGGCACACGGCCGAGCCACGTGGCGCCGCGCGTGCGTTCGGCCCCGAGGGGCGAACGAGGACCGGCAGCCGCTGCCGGGAGCGCACGCTTGCCGGGCGACGGACTTTGGTTATAATGGGGATGAGCTGCGCCACGTCGGCGCAGCAGTTTTGTGAACGGGTGCGCGTGATCCGGACCAGCGAAGATGCACCAGGGCGGCGTCCCGAGTGGCTCAAGGTGAGCCTGCCGCAAGGCGACGGCTACCGGCAGGTGCGCGGGCTCGTCCAGGAACATGCGCTGCACACCGTGTGCGAGAGCGCGCGCTGCCCCAACATCGGCGAGTGCTGGGGCGCGCGGACCGCGACGTTCATGATCCTGGGTGACGTGTGCACGCGCAGCTGCGGCTTCTGCGCCGTCAAGACCGGCCGCCCGCTCGGGGTGGATCTCGACGAGCCCGAGCGCGTAGCCCGGGCCGTCAGGACGCTTGGCCTGCGCCACGCGGTCATCACGAGCGTCAACCGCGACGAACTCCCCGACGGCGGCGCTGCGGTCTTCGCCGCGTGCATCCGCGCCATCCGGCGCGAGCTTCCGACCTGCCGCGTCGAGGTGCTGATCCCCGACTTCCAGGGCAGCTGGGACGCGCTGCAGATGGTTCTGGAGGCCGAGCCCGAGATCCTCAACCACAACACCGAGACGGTGCCGAGGCTGTACCGCCGCGTCCGCCCGCAGGCCAAGTACGAGCGCACACTGGAGCTCCTGCGGCGCGCCAAGCAGCGTGGCGCCTTCACGAAGAGCGGCATCATGATCGGTATCGGTGAGACCGACGAGGAGATCGTCGATGTGATGCGCGATCTGCGCTCCGTCCACTGCAACGTCCTCACCATCGGGCAATACCTGCAACCTACCCCAGAGCACCTCCCGGTGGACCGCTTCGTCCACCCCGACAGGTTCCGTGACTTCCGCGACCTCGCGTTCGAGATCGGCTTCCAAGGCTGCGAGTCCGGCCCTCTCGTCCGCAGCTCGTACCACGCCGAGCGGCAGCTCGCCTGAACGCCGGCCGTGTGGGACGCAGGGTCGCAGTGCAGGCTCTCGGAGCGGACCCAGCGTCCAGGTCGAGCTGTCGGACCCGGCCACGAATTCCGCATGGTCGCTTGACCTTTCGAATCGACAGCGATAGACTGGTTGCGTTCCGCTGTTGTCTACTTCTCCAAGTGAGCGTGCCAGATCGGCTCACCGTTTCCGTGCAACCATCTGCATGAAGGGACAAGTATGGAGATGCGAAGACGCTCGATCTGCGTGTCACGGGTACTCGGGATCCTCCTGGGGCTGTCGCTGGTCTGCGGCAGTGCCGGGGACTCGGCCGCCGGCGGCAAGATGGGCCTGCATGGACTCTTCATGGAGCCCCAGAACTCGAGCGCGGAGGACTTCAGTGACGCGGGTTGGGGACTCGGCCTTCACGTGATGTATCCGATCCCGAACCTGCACAAGTTGCTCGCCGCGACCTTCGTGTTCGATGGGATCAATCTCCTGACGGACGACATCACCTTCGTCAATCAGATCGGCCTGCGGATCCGACAGTCGACGTCCCAGGACATTCTGCGTTTGATGGTGGGGGGTGAGTTCGGACCCCACGGTCGCGGATTCATCCGGCCGCACGCTGGACTCAACTTGGGCCTGATGATCTACTCCATCAACGTGACGCTGATCATCCCCGACGATTTCAACCCGGAGCGCTCGATCCGGCAGGAACTGGCCAGCGAGAACAGTGCACGGTTCGGTTACGACGCCACGCTGGGGCTCGACCTCAATTTCGCGAACGCAATCAACCTCGACGGGGGGATGCGATACGTCAAGAGCTTCGGAGTTCCGCAGCAGTTCGACACGGGAGGTTCCATCGAAATCCACCCCGATTACTTCCAGATCTACGTCGGTCTTGGAATCGGGTTCGACTTCATCGAACGGATCTCGCGAGACGAGGAAGAAGGAGAGTGATCCCTCGCAGAACTCCACCAGGAGACACCGAGACCATACGAGGTTCACCTGGTGTGCCCAGCCCGCCCGAGCGACGCCCTCCTCGACCGGCATCGATGAGGGTCGATGCGTGTGCCCTTGGTGAGGAAGCTCTCCTCCGTCGCCGGCAAGCTCAGCGGTAGGCGCTCTTCACGACTCCCCACGTCGTCTGCTCGACTGGCGTCGGCAGCATGAGATCGAGGGTCCACACGGCACACGTCCCCCACTCGCCCTCGCACTTCGTGTAGGCCAGCTTTCCTGCAGACGAGACCGGGCCGCTGATGTACCACTCCGAACCCGTTTGAAGAATCTGGCCGAACGTACCGTCGCGATTTGCCAGAACCAGGTCGAGGGCGTCGTTCGAGTACACGACGAATGCGCTGCCGGGTGTCCAGTGAGGGAAGAAACCAGGCCCCAGGAGCACGCGCTCTCCCCCCGCGACCGGCTCGATGGCCAGCGTCGCGTTCTCGCTCGAGTCGGTCGCGAACGCGATCCACTGACCATCCGGTGACAGGGCGGCGCTGGACCCCGCCAAGACGAACCGGACTGCTCCCGTCGACAGGTTCAGCGCCCACACCTGGTCGCCCGAGTCGCTGTACAGAGCCTCGGAGCCATCCGGGCTCAGCGTCATCCCCGGGTCGTCCCAGAGCCCCGGCGCCGGCCAGGCCACCGGCGCACCGCCTTCGAGATCGCGCAGCACGATCTCCCAATCGCCGGGCGTCACGGCGTCCCGGCGCACGTGGACGATGTGACTGCCGTCCGGGTGCCAGAGTGGAAGGCCGACCTCGTCGCTTGCGGTGTTGCGGACGATCGTATCCACCGGGGCTCCCGACACGGGGACGCGCAAGATGCCGGCCACGGCTTGGCAGACCAGCTCCGACCCGTCGGGCGACCACGACGGATTGGTTGCTCCATCCATCACCAGCACTTGTGCAAGCACGGGATTCGCAACCGCGAGGAGACACAGAACCCACAAACTGCGAACAACTGCGATCATGGTACCTCCACAGTCCGGTGAATCACGCATCGAGCACCAAGCGCCTCACCCACGCGATGTCCCAAACGAACGCACATGCCGCCGGAGCGGCTCGTGCACGGGCCGGGCACGCGGGCGGATCGTCCCGTCTCGCGACGCAACAGCTCGAGAGTGGGACTCCTGCACGAGACGAGATGGACTTGAATGCACTGCATCCTATCGCAATTGCCACGGCCGCACAAGAGTCTCCCGTCCACGAACCGGTGTCTGCCCATTGCACCCGGTGCCGCATGCGAGGGAATCACGAGCGGTCGCACTGTGCCGACTTTCGCGGAGCATGCCCGGCAGGCGCATCGGCCTCGGCGTTCCCACCACTCGGATCGCTGTCGCTCCGGACGCGGTCGTGGGAGCGCGTGCTTGCGCCTCTTGCCGCTTCTTCTGCACGGTGCTAAGGTTGCTCACCGTCTGCACCGGCCCGCCCTCGAAGATCGCCAGCGCGCTTCGAGGCGTTGAGCTTCCGTGACACGAAGGATCCATGCCTCCCACGCCCCCGAAGAAGCGATCCTCGAAGCGGCAATCCTCCAAGCGGGGCCCACGACAGCCGGATCCCTCCAAGCAGACCTCCCCCGAGCCGGGCCCGTCCGAGCAGGAAGCGCCGCAGCCGCGATTCCCGAACCAGGTCGCGAAGGTCGTTGCCGTCCTCGTCGTGCTGGGTGGGCTGGTGTGGCTCGTGCTCCGGGAGCGGCATTTCAGCGGCTGGGTGGACGATGATGCGTTCATCTCGTTCCGGTACGCCAGGAACCTGGCGGATGGACACGGACTCGTGTTCAACACGGGCGAGCGCGTGGAAGGCTACACGAACTTTCTGTGGACCGTGATCCTGTCGCTCGCCTACCGGCTGGGGGCAGACATCCCGAATACGGCCCGGGTCCTGGGTGTGGTGTTCTCGGTCCTGACGCTCCCTGTCGTGTGGCTCTTCTCCCGGACTTCCCTCACCCGGCCTCCGGGGTCGTTGCCTCCGGGAGTGCGCCCCTACGTCCTCGCACTCGCCCCGCTTCTGCTGTGCCTGTCCGAGAGCTGGGCCGCCTGGGCGGTCGGTGGTCTCGAAAACGTCTTCAGCGCGTTCCTGGTCGTCGTTTCCTTGCTGGGCTACGTTTCCCATCTCGACTCAGGCAAGCGCAGCACGCTGCTCCTCAGCGCATTGGGGTTCACCCTGGCCGGGATGAACCATCCAACCAACCTGCTCTTCACGGCAGTGGTCGGCCTGCACCTGGTCCTGCGGGTCGCCCGGAAGCGAGCAGAGCGAGGACACCTCCTGGCGTTCTGCATCGTGTTCCTGGCCGTGTTCGGAGGCTACACGGCGTGGCGGATCGGCTTCTACGGAGACCTCCTACCCAACACGTACTACGCCAAGGTGGGATTGACCCGCGATGTCATTCTGCGCGGACTTCGTTACTTCGCCGATATCCTGAAGAGCTTCCCGGTGAGCTATGCCTCGGCCCTCGTGCTGGGGGCTCTTCTGGCAATGCGCCGCGCGTACGACCATCGGGCATGGTTGCTCCTGGTCCCGGTGATCCTCTACAGCGTCTACGTCGTTTCCGTGGGCGGTGAGGCGTTCCCGGCATACCGCTCCATGGTGGTGCTGATTCCGCTCTTCGCACTGGTTCTGCAGATCCTCGTGCACGAGGCCCTGCGGATCCCGAGCGGCAGGCTTTCTCCGAAGAGCTCCGTCGCGGTGGTCACGGCCGTCGTGGTCACCGTCGTCGCCAACTCGTTACCACTCCATGCGAGCGAGCGCGTCCGGCGACTCGACGAGGCCGTCCGGCTCGGACGCACGGGCCTGTCCACCACGGCCGCCCTCATGTTGAAGGAGCTCCTGCCGAAGGAAACCCTCTTCGCGCACAGCGGTGCCGGGCTCATCGCCTACTACACGGGTTTCCGATGGATCGACACGCTCGGATTGACGGACCACCACATCGCGAGGACGCACGTCGACGTCATGGGCAAGGGTGCTGCGGGACACGAGAAGGGTGACGGAGCCTACGTCTGGGCGAGGAAGCCGGACTACGTGATGTTCCCGGGTTACCCCATCTCGGATCGGATGCCTGGCACGAAAACGGGACGCGAGCTCTTCGCGATCCCGGAGTTCCACCAGACCTATCGCCCGATCCGACTCTCGTTTCGCTATCGGAGTCCGGTCGACGACGTGCCGCGCCTCTTCGGTGCCGGCACGCGCGACCAGCTCGCG
>JBHHXQ010000260.1:0-5378 GCA_046757105.1 Candidatus Krumholzibacteriia bacterium | reverse complement strand
CTTGGACGCTCGCGAGGAATGCCAGGGGTGTGCTCGGGAGAAGTGGACCAGGGGGGTCGCGGAGATCGATGTTGTTTGGTGTCCGAGCGGTGCCTGGGTGGCATGAGGGGATAGCCGACGCGGGGCAGGTCGGTGGTGGCCGGATCGCTTGCCCGTGCTGTGGTCATGGCAGATCGTCTCGGCGGCGTGGCTTCGGGAGAGTAGTGGAACGGGGCACCTGTCCGTGGCGCAAGGAAGGACGCGGGGCTCGCGCCGGCGGGATCGTGGTGTATAGAGGGAGGGTGATGGTGGTGAGGCCGTAGGCCGAGAGGCGGCGGCAAAAGAAACGCCCCGGAGCAGAGTCAGCAGCTCCAGCTCCGGGACTTGACCCGACAGGGAGCAAGGACCTCCCGTGGGCCCAGCCCAAGCTTGCTGCGAAGGAAACGATCGTCAAGGTAGAGTTGGCGGCTCCGGTCGTACCGGCAGCCCGCGGTGGTGCCTCCTGAAAGGGTGCGGCCGGTGGTTTCTCGCTGCCCATCATCTTCAGCGGTACTGCGGTGCAGTCTGCGCGGAGGCGGCTCGGGCGTGGCGCTGCTGGCGTGAGCAGCTGCGCTACCGGTCGACCGAGGGAGGGAAGTCCGCGCGGCGAGAGCAGTGCCGGCGCTGGCGGGATCGGCAGAAGGAGAAGGCCAGGGAGGCGGCCGCAGCCGGTAGGGAGACGGCAGCGGAGGCCGAGGGGGAGACGCCGGGACCGGCGCGCGAGGGTCATCCCTTTGCGCTTCCTCGAGGTTTTTCTGCGTGTGATCGGCCGGGGTGCTACGTCGTCTTCCGGACGTCTTCGCGGTCGCCGCTTCAACGCTTTTGCGGCGTTGCTTGCCGTCTGGCGTTGCGGCGAGTGCGGCTTCGAGAGGTGCGCTGGCGACGCCTGTTCCGTGCGACGCATATCGACGCGCGCTCGAGTGCCCGCATAGGCTCCTTGTGACTGACGAGCGGAGCGAGGGCTGGCGCGGGGAGCAATAGGGATGGTCGGGCGGGAAGGTCGGATGGAGCTGGAAATCGGCCAGCTGGATCTGCGCTACGAGAGGCTTCGCGTCCGCTCCCCGGAGCGGGACAAGCGGCTCGTCGCCTCGCTCTCGGAGGTGGGGCAACTGGTGCCGATCGTGGTGGTGTCGGCAGACGAGGCGGCCCAGAGGCTGGTGCTGATCGACGGGTATCGGCGCGTCCGTGCGCTGCAGCGTCTCCATGAGGATCTCGTCCAGGCGCTTCGGTGGGATCTCTCGGAGATCGAGGCGCTCCTTCTCCGGCGTTCGCTCAGGAGCCCGAGCGGGGAGACGACGCTCGAGCAGGCGTGGCTTCTTTCGGAGATCCGCTCGCGCTTTGGTCTCTCGCTGGAGGAGCTCGCGAGTCGCTTCGATCGCAGCCCGAGCTGGGTGAGCCGTCGTCTCGCCTTGGTCGGGGAACTCCCCGAGTCGGTCCAGGAGTTCATCCGCCGGGGGCAGATCGTTCCCCACGCCGCCGCGAAGTACCTGGTGCCGTTGGCGCGCGCCAACGGGGAGCACTGCGAGCTCTTGGCGCGCGCCATCGCCCCCGATCGGCTGTCGAGCCGGGAGATCGGGGAGCTCTACTCCGCCTGGCGCGACGCGGCACCCCCCGGTCGCGAGCGGCTGGTGACGGATCCAACCCTCTTCCTGAGGACCCGGAACGCCATGGCGGAAGCGAGCCGGGACGGTCTCGGTCCCAGGACGGGTCTCTTGGAGGACGTGGCGTTGATCGCGGCGGTCTGCCGCCGCGCCCGCCGCCGGCTTCGCGCCGGGGCGGCAGGCGTGCTCACGCCGGAGGAGGGGAAGGAAGTGCGGTGCGCGCTGGGTGTGGCGCGAGCCGAGATCGAGCGGCTGCTGAACGAATTCGAACAATCGACAGGAGGTGATGATGCTCGACCAGGGGAAGAGGACGGCGATCCTCGAACTCAAGAAGAAGGGGCTATCGAACCGCCGGATCGCGCGGACGCTCGGGGTCTCGCGGGGAGCGGTCCGAGCGGTCCTCGAGTCAGGAAAAGCGGAAGTGCCTCGTCTCGAGCGAGCGGAGAAGGCGGCGCCCTTTCGTGACCGGATCCTCGAGCTGTACGTAGACATGAAGGGAAACCTCGTCCGCGTTCACGAGGAGATTGTCGCGGAGGGGTGCGACGTTTCGTACGCGTCGCTCACCTCTTTCTGCCGGCGCCACGGAATCGGCGTGAAGCCCAGACCACCGGCCGGCCGCTACCACTTCGAGCCCGGCTCGGAGATGCAGCACGACACCAGCCCGCACACGATCGAGATCGCGGGCAAGAAGCAGAAGGTCCAGGTGGCGAGCCTCGTGCTGTGTTACTCGCGGCTGATCTATTTCCAGTACTACCCGACCTTCACGCGCTTCGACTGTAAGGTCTTCCTGACCGACGCCCTTCAGTTCATCGGGGGAAGCGCGAAGGTCTGCATGATCGACAACACGCACGTCGTGGTGCTCAAGGGAACGGGCGCGGCGATGGTGCCGGTGCCGGAGATGGAGGCCTTCGCCGAGCACTTCGGCTTCGGGTTTCGTGCCCACGAGGTGGGCGACGCAAACCGCTCGGCCCGCGTCGAGCGCCCTTTCCACCACATCGAGAACAACTTCGAGGTCGGGCGGAAGGGACACGACCTGGAGGACTGGAACCGCCAGGCGACCCTTTGGTGCGAGAAGGTGAACGCCACGCTGAAGCGCCACCTGAAGGCCAGCCCCCGGGAGCTCTTCGCCCTCGAGCGGTCGCACCTGATGCCGCTTCCGGACTGGATTCCCGAAGTCTACCGGATC
This sequence comes from Candidatus Krumholzibacteriia bacterium, assembly GCA_046757105.1. Classification (GTDB taxonomy): domain Bacteria; phylum Krumholzibacteriota; class Krumholzibacteriia; genus JBHHXQ01. Next base: position 2,573 of record JBHHXQ010000260.1, on the reverse strand, counting down.
CACCAGAGGATCGTCGATGTCGAGGGCTACGTGCGGGTCTCGAGCAACCACTACTCGGTGCCGCTTCCGGTCGGCCGGTCGGTGGAGGTGCGGGAGACCCGGGACCGGATCGACGTCTACGATGGTCCGCGCCGGGCGGCCACGCACAAGCGCGTCGCCGTACCCGCGAACAAGCGGGTGACGGATCCTCAGCACCGGCCGCCGCGGGGCGAGGGCCGGAAGGCGCGAGAGAGTCAGGAGGAGAAGACGCTCCTTCGCCTGGCGCCTGAGCTCGGCGACTACGTCCGCGGGCTGAAGCGATGCGGTCGGGGGCCGGCGGTCCGCTCGCTCCGACGGCTGCTCGTGATGGTCCGCGACTACCCTCGCGCGCCGCTCGAAAAGGCGCTCGAGGAGGCGAAGCGCTATGGCCTCTACGACCTCGAGCGGGTCGAGCGGATGGTGCTCAGGCGTATCGGCGAGGACTTCTTCTTTGTGAACGGCGACGCCCAAGGGGGCGGAGATGAATGAGGAGATCCAGCAGTACCTGAAGAACCTGCGGTTGAAGCGGATCCTCGAGACCCTCGACGAGGAGATCGAAGATGCCCGCAAGAAGGACTCGACCTACGAGGAGTTCCTTGTCCGTCTGCTGCGCGCGCAGTGGCACCACCGGCAGGAGAAGGCGCTCGAGTGGCGCATCAAGCGGGCTCGTCTCCCCTTCCCCTGGACGCTCGAGTCCTTCCCCTTCAAGAAACAGCCGGGGGTGAGCCGGCGGCAGATCCGGAACTTCGCCACGCTCGACTTCGTGCCCAGGGCCGAGAACATCGTCTTCGTGGGCGGAACCGGGGTCGGGAAGACGGGACTCGTGATCGGCCTTCTTCTCAAGGCGCTGCAGAACGGCTACCGCGCACTCTTCGTCAAGGCCCAGGATCTCTTCGACGAGATGTTCGCCTCGCTCGCGGACCGCTCGACTCCCCGGTACGTCCGACAGCTCAGCCGGATCGACGTCCTCGCCATTGACGAGATGGGATACTTGACGATTCGTCCGGAGCAGGCCAATGTCTTCTTCCGGTTGATGGAGGAGCGCTACACGCGCAAACCCACCCTCATCACCACGAATCTTGCCTACGACGAGTGGCATCAGTTCCTCGGCAACCCGCCGATGGTCGATGCGCTGCTCTCGCGCCTTCGCCATCGATGCCACACGGTCACCATCGATGGGCCATCGCTGCGCGAGCCTCAGAAGTAGACCGGGTGCACCGCGTCGACTTGCGCCGATGGGAAACCACAGCCCCCCCAAAGGGGGAGAGAGGAGAGATCGGCTGAGAGCACGGGACCACACGCGGATCATGCTCGGCTGGTGGCAGTCAAGAGCCGTCGACCACGCAGACATCGCGCTCAGGCGATCGTCGGGAGCGATGCTCTGGCATCGGCAGGTCCGCCTCGAGCGCCTCCCTCTGGCGTGGATGAGGGCCGAAAACGCCCGTGGGGGAGAGGTCTACATCCGTCCCGCCCGCAGCTCGGCGTGGCCGCTCGTCTTCCTCGACGACGTCGACGTGGGTCGGGCGCTCGCGGTGGCCACAAAGTACGCGGCCCTCGTGGTCCAGACCTCCGCAGCCGGAGGTTGCCACCTCTGGCTGGCCTGCGATCGCAGCCTCGACGAGTGCGAGCGAGCTACCGCACAGCGATGGCTCGCCCCCCGGATCCACGCAGACCCGGCCTCGACTTCTGGTGAGCATCTTGGCCGTCTCGCCGGCTTTCGGAACTGGAAGCGGCACGGCGTCTGGGTCAACGTCCTCGATGCGAGGAGAACCGAGCGTCCCTGGGATCCGTCTCCCGAGCTCCAGCCAGGACTGGCTGCCCCGTCACCGACACCCGATTCCGCTTCCCCGCCAACCACCGCTTCCGGCCGAGACACCAGCCCGTCCGGACGCGAATGGGCTTGGGTCTGCTCGCTCCTCGAGGCTGGCTGCGATCCCGCCGTAGTCCACCAACGACTCGTCGAGCACGCTCGAGGACGTCGCGGCCGCGATGCCGAACGCTATGCACGCCGGACGCTCATCGGCGCCCTTCGCCGCGTGAAACCGCCGCCGCAGGCAACGGCTACCCGATCCTTACACCGCGACGCGGAGGACCGACTGCCGTCACCAGACGCCCGGTAAGACGATCACCCTCGATTCCATCGATCCTCGCGTGGTCCGATTCTCGAGAGCAGAAGTGGTTCACTTCTCGCGAGCGGCGAAGCAGATGGCCGGGGTCATGCTGACGGTCGGGACCGGAGGCTCCGCGGGCCCGGAGGGTCCGGTGGCCTTCAGCGGGGCGGCCATCGGCTCCAACCTCGGCACCTTCCTCGGCCTGACCGAGCGAAGAAGGATCACGCTGCTGGGCTGCGGCGTGGCCGGGGCGACCGCGGCGATCTTCAACGCCCCGGTCACCAGGCTCATGTACGCGCTCAGGCCCTCGATTCCGCTTGCTGACGTACGGTATCCTACATTCTCCAGGTTCTACACTGGAGCCAAGCATGGGACACGTCGAAACGATTGCCTGTCTGATCTCGCTAGCGATCGTCTTCCAGGAGCCTGCAACGCAGCCGCACG
>JBHHXQ010000259.1:0-5401 GCA_046757105.1 Candidatus Krumholzibacteriia bacterium | reverse complement strand
AGGTCCCGATCGTGTCCCCCGACGAAGACGAGTTCGGCGGCAACGAGGTCGTCGCGGCCGACTTCCGAGTGATCTGCGCCACCAGCCGCAGTCTCGAAAGCGCCGTGGACAGGGGAGACTTGCTCGAGGAGCTGTACTGCAGGATCAACGTGTTCTCGATCCACCTGCCGCCGCTCCGGGAGCGCCAGAGCGACATTCCGCTCCTGGTCGAGCACTTCATGAACGAGTTCGGCCTGGCGATGGGCAAGCCCGTCCGCGAGGTGTCCGCGGACGCTCTGGATCGGCTCATGCGCTACAGCTGGCCCGGCAACGTCCGCGAGCTCGAGAACGCGGTGGAGCGCGCCATGGTTGCGGGGCGGCCCCCGCGGCTCGAACGCGAGGACTTCTCGTCGCGGCTCGACGACGGCATGCGGTCGCCCGGATCCGAGTCGCTCGAGGAGGTCGAGCAGGCTCACATCCGCATCGTGCTGGAAAAGCACGGCTGGAACATCACCCGCAGCGCCGAGATTCTGGGAATCAACCGTGTGACGCTCTACAACAAGATCCGGAAGTACGGCCTCCGGAAGGAACCGAGGTGTGCGCCATCGCGTTGATGCCGCTCCCCGGCTCGGAGTCGCTGGGTTTCGAGCACCTTGCATCGACCGGCGAGCCTGATCGATCAGCGGCGTGCCAGAAGGGCCTCGGTGCGGGGTCGACGTCTCTGCGGGGTTCCGTCGCCCGGTGGTCGGGCCGCGCGGGCCACCTGGACTCCCAAGAGACCCTGTGCGGTTTGCAGCAGCGCCCGCGCGTAGTTCGTGTTGTGAACGCCGCGGCTTCCGTCCTCGAGCACCATCAGGTAGTTCCACACGGCCTGGGCCTCGGCGCGGGTGTACGGCCGGCCGGCGATCACGTGGTCCGTGTCGTCGACCGCGCCCGCGGTCAGCAGCGCAGCGCGCACCGTGTCGATCAGTGCGGCGATCTCGGTCTGCCTCTGGTGGAAGTCGAAGTCGCTCAGCGGCTCTGACTCGTGGCAGCCCGCGGCATTGCAGCTGGCCACGTGCGGGGTCTGCTGGCCGTGGTCGTCGTAGGTCACGGACCAGGTGTGGCCGCCGGCCGTTCCCGAGGACGGCGGCGCCACCATGTGACAGGTCACACAAGCGTCTTCGACCAGGAGAGTGTGCGGCGAGTTCGACACCATGCCGCGGGGAAAACCACCCGTCCCGGCCAGGATGTTGGCCTGCGTTCCGTGGTGCGGGCCCCAGAACGCGTGCGGAGGTGTCATCGTCTGACCCTCCGCCGGGACTGGCGGGCTCGCGCCCCGGCTCTGGTGGCAGTGCGCGCACAGGTTCCCCATCCCCGCGTCGAACTCGCCGCTGCCGTCGAGAAAGCTCACGGCGGCGTTCGTGCGCACCGAGAAGGTGCCGGTCGTGTGGGGTGCGTGGCACGTCCAGCAATTCACCTTCGAGGCGTGCTCCACGGCCTCGGCGGGGAACTCGCCGCTCGTGACACGCTGCACGAAGCCCTCGTGCGTGTGGCAACCGTTGCAGGGAGACGTTTTGCGCTCGAACGTGTGTCCGAGGTGGTGCATCGACATCTCGTACTCGGTCGTGATGGCCCCGATGCTCACCGCGCCGGGGCTGTCGCCATGACAGTTGAAGCAGCTCTCGAGGGCGGAGGGCCCCGGCGGTCCCTGGGGTCCCGTTTCGCCACATCCCAGGACTCCCATCCCCAGGAGAAGGGAGGCTCCCAGGAGCAGGACCGCCGCGCCTCGTCTCGCGTTCATGTCCCAACCTCCCCTGCCTTCTCCGCGTCAGAGGCTGAAGCCCTGCCGCAGCGTGAGAAGCAGCATATCCGCGTCGTAGGTCCCCGCGACGGGGTTTCCATCCTCGTACTCGTCTCTCTCGTACTGCACGCCGACGGTCAGGTCGTGCCCGACCTCGTAGTCCAGCCCGCCGGTGACGAACGTCTTGCGCACGTCGACCGAGCGTTGCATGTCCAGGAGATCGATGCGCGTCCGCAGGCGCAGGCGCGAGTCCAGGTCGAGCTGCACGCCGGCGAAGAACATGTGCGTCCGCAGGTCGTAGCGCCCCGTGGAGCGCGCGTCGAAGGCGTCGTCGAGACGCCAGCCGGCCTCGAGCCGCAGGATCGGCCGCGGCGAGACGGTGGCCTGCAACCCGTAGCGCCACGTCTGCTGCTCGACGCCGACGTCGTCGTAGTCCCGGTCGAGGCGTGCCACGAGGAGCTCGGCCCGCCAGCGCTTCGTGGGACGGTATCGCAGGCGTGTCTGCAGGCGTTGCGTCTCGACCGCGCCGGCGATGGACGTGACGTCGTCGGGCAGGGGGCCCTCGAACGTCTGGCGCTCGGATCGCCGCAGGCGCAGGTCGAGACGCCAGCCGTGCGTCAGATCGAGCCAGCCGGAGCCGTCCACGCCCCAGACGTCGACGGAGCCGTTGGCGTTGTCGCGCGCGCCCCACTCCCCATCGAGACAGGCGCTCCAGCGCGTCCCCTGACGTCGCGCGCCGGCCCCCACGGTCCAGATCTGCGCGGTGAACCCGAGCGCCTCGTCGGTCGACTCCTCGTAGCGCAGGCGGGGGCCGAGGCTCCACCCGGGACGCACCCGGAAGTCCAGCCGGCCCGAGAAGCGGGCCGAAGCCAGCTCCGTGTCGTCCCGGTCGAGCTGCGTGACCGCACGTGCGTACAGGGCCTGGGCGCGCACGGCGTCCAGCGGCTGCGAGCGCAGCTGCACGTCGACGCCGCGCGTCGAGCGGTCGAACTCCGGGCGCACGAGGCTGCGCAGCTCGCGCCCGAGAAAGCCGACCTGCAGCGTGCTGCCGAGACCGAACAGACGGACGCCGCCGCGCCAGCTCGAGACCTCGTGGTCGTAGACCGTGCCGAGCTCGCCTTCGTCGCCCGGAAGGATCGCCTGGCGCGCGCCACTGCGATCGATACGGCTGTGGTTTCCGAACAGCTCGACCCGGTGGGTGGGCCGTACGCGCAGATCGGCGCTCAGATGTTGCCGTCTGGAACGCAGGCCGCCGTCGGCGTCGTGGAAGAAGCGGCTCGAGACGCTCCGCAGCGAGCCCTTGACGAACGGACTGCGGACGCCGAAGCGCACGTCGTGGCCTAGGTCGTCGACGCGTGGGGCCTCGATGTCGAGCTGCAGACCTTGGGGCGTTCTCGCGTGCAGCGACAGATCGTGGAAGCCGAAACCGTCGAAACGATGGCTCCGCTCGGTGAACAGGTTGCGGGCCCCGGTCTCGTCGATGAAGCGCTGGCCGAACCCCACGCTTCCCCAGATGCGTGCCGTGGCCGGCGGCTCCTGGCTGGCCAGGGCCGTGGTGGCCTGCCACAGGAGGGCACCGAGAAGGAGGGCAGCGATCCGTGGGGAGAACCTTCTCGCGTCTGTCTGCATCGCCGCACCTCCTTCAACGATCGTGGCAGACGGGGCAGTTCTGGTCCAGAGGCTGAGAGTGGAGGAGCGTCGCGCTCGAGAACGACCCGTGCACGTCGACGTGGCACTCGAGGCAGCGCCGGCCCGCGTACGCTCCATCGTGCGCGGTCGCGTGTCCCGGGACCGCGTGGCACTGCAGGCAGAGCGCGTCCCCGGGGCGTCGCAGCAGGCGCGCGTGCGCGGAGCCGTGCGGCGCGTGACACACCGTGCACCCTTCGCCCTCGAGCGCGGCGTCGTTCAACGCCGTGTGCTCGTGGAGCGCCAGAGGCTCGTGCTCGGTGTGACAGGTGACGCACCGCGCGCTCGTACCGTCGGGCGCCCAGGCGCTCAACACCTCCGCGCTCCCGAGGTGGCAGGTGCTGCAGTCGAGCCGACCTTCGAGCACGGGGTGGTGCGAGACCTGTCGCAGCTCGTGGGCGGTTTCCGGATGGCACCCGAGACAGGTCCGCAGGATCGTCTTCCGGAGGAGCGCGTCCGGTGTTCCGGAATGGATCGCGTGGCATTCGATGCAGCGCAGGTCGGCCGCCAGGTGCTGGTGCTGCAGCGCCCCCTCCTCGATCGGCAGCGCGTGGCAGCCGAGGCAGGCGCGGTTGGCCTGCGAGGACGGAAGCGCCGCGAGGTCGGGCATCGCGGATTCGGTGGGATCCTCGGCGTGCGCTTGGCCGGCTCCGTGACAGGACTCGCAGTGCACCTGTGCTCCTCGCCTGGCGTCCCCGTCGAGCGTTGCGCGATGCGGCGACCGCCGCAGCTGCTCGGGCGCGTCCTCGTGGCACTCGACGCAGGTCGCGTCACCCGTCCGTCCGCTCGGGAAGGTCGCTCCCGAGCCGGTGGCTGCTGCGGCGATCATGAGGGAGACGAAGAACCCGTGCACGCTCACTCGGGGGATGAGAACCTTCACGGACATTCCCCATTCGAGGGAGTTCCGGATCGCAAAAGTCGACTGAGCGCCTGCCGTGCAGCGCGGCGCTCGCTCTGGGGCGAAGCGATTGCCGTGCCGTCGCGGGCCTCGGCGAAGACGCGCCCAGCGCCGCTCGTGACAAGGCGCATTCGCGATTCTCCGGGCTCGCAAGGTCATCTGACTGTTACCGATTCGACGCCCAGTCGACGAGTGGTTCCTTTGGAAACTGTGTCGAGATGTCCCGGACCCTCGGCCCCTGCAGCGGATTCGAATCTACACGATCACAGGCGCTTGCGCGGCCGGTCTCTGGGGAGAAGGCGCCACCCGCGGCACGATCCTGGCACGATGTCTACTCGGAGCGCTGAGGGGGGAACATGCTGAGAGGCTTCGTCGAGTTCGTCCTGCGCAGCTCGAACACCGCCTTGGGTTTCGTGGCCGTCATCCTGGTCACGGTTTCGGCTCTCGCTCTCATCGGCCTCATCGGCGTTCAGCTCACCAGCGGCGAGCTCTCGCCCTATCTGGGGATCCTCACGTACATGATCCTGCCAGCCGGGTTCATCACGGGCCTCGTGGTCCTCGCAGTTTCACGATGGCAGGTGCGGCGCGCCATCCACCACGGCAGGCCCGTGCCGTGGAGGTTGGACCTGGCCAATCCGGCGCACCGGGAACGTGTGGGCGTCATCGGCATGCTCTCGGTGATCAACATCCTGATCCTGGTGCTGAGCAGCTACCACGGGGTCCACTACATGGACTCGACGGCCTTCTGCGGCGAGGTGTGCCACCAGGTCATGGAGCCCGAATTCAGGGCCTACCAGGACTCCCCGCACGCACGCATCGAGTGCACCGGCTGCCACATCGGCCCCGGTGCGAACTGGTTCGTGAAATCGAAGCTCTCCGGATCGCGGCAGGTCCTGGCGGTCGCCTTCGATACGTACCCGCGTCCGGTGCCGGCCCCGATCGAGAACCTGCGGCCGGCGCGTGAGACCTGCGAGCAGTGCCATTGGCCGGCGAAGTTCCATGGCGACCGCATCAAGGTGCTGTCTCGCTTCCAGGAGGACGAGGCCAACACGGAG
>JBHHXQ010000258.1:0-5404 GCA_046757105.1 Candidatus Krumholzibacteriia bacterium | reverse complement strand
CGGTCAGAGCTGCGGGAGCCACCTGGATCTCGCTGCGCACTTCCTTGCGCACGAGCTCCGCGTCCGCGTGCATGGGGACCGGCGCGCCCAGCGCCTCCACGTGGATGGTCTGACTACTGCGGAAGGACGAAACGTTCGGGTTCCTCAGGTGCGAGCGCGTCAGGACCTGGGTACCGATGTTCACGAGCTCGACCAGATCGCGCGTCCGCACCACGACCACGTCCAACAGACCATCGTCGAAGCTGGCGCCCTGCATGAACGGGAACAGCCTGGTGCCGTAGTCTTGCACGTTGCCGATGGCGACAAAGTAGCCCGCCAGGTCGACGGGTCGGCCGTCCTGATCGGTGCCGCGCACGCGCAGCTCGGAAGGCTCGTACGGGCGGAAGCGGAGCTCTTCCGGGTTCCACCCGAACAGGGTGCGCAGGCCGGCGGCGACGAAGGCCCACTCCTTGAGGTAGCGCTTCTCCTTCTCCGGAACGTTCTCGATGACCGCGGCATCGAAGCCGAAGCCGACGAAGCAGGCGAACGGCTCGCCGTTGAGGAGCCCCACGTCGATGCGCCGCGTGCGCGCCCAGTAGAGCTGCTTGAGGCAGGCGTGGAAGAAGTCGGGAAACGGCCCGACCTGCAGCCCGAGCGTCTTGGCCAGGACGTTCGCGGTGCCTTTGGGGATGACGGAGAGCTTGGGTCGCCGAGCCGGATCTTCGATGGACATCAGCCCCAGAACCGTCTCGCGGACGCCGCCGTCCCCCGAGCAGGCGATGACCAGCGTCGCTCCCGCGTCGGCTGCCCGGCGGGCCAGTTCGGCCGCGTGGCCGGCACGTTCCGTGCACGCGAGCTCCACGTCGTAGCCCAGGAAGCTGTAGACCTGCTGCGCGTAGTGAGCGTGCGACGCGTAGGTTCCCCCGCCCGAGTACGGGTTGTCGATCAGGACGATCCGCTCTTCCTTGGGGAGCTTGGGACGGAGCCCCGCAGGAAGCCGATCGAGCTGTGTCCGGATCACGCGGTCGAGGTGGCGGGAGATGTGCGCACCTCCTTGCACGGCACCCACGCCAGTATACCACGCGCGCCCTCGGCGTCCCGGAGAGCCCCCGGCGCTCGAGCCGCGAACCGAAAGGCGCCCCGACCGGGGCGCCCTCGAGAAACGTGCGGCGCGGGCTCGTCAACCGCCCGTGGACGCGGCAGCGGTGGCCGGCGAGGTGTCCTCCTCGCCGGTCGCGGTCTCCCCGGCGGGCGGCAAGCCCGCGAAGAGCGCCACACCGGCATGCGTGGCGCGCGCGTGGAAACGGTCCCTGAACTCGGGTCGCACCAGAGACCGCGGCACCATCAGGATCTCGATCGTCTGGCCCTCGAGCGGCTGCTCGAGGAGCCGGCGCATCGCGGTGGAGGAGGTGTACGGGCTGCGGGGGACGAAGTGCACGAGAACGGGTGTGCCGCTCGGGCGGACCCCGTGGACGAACACGTCCGTGGGGTTCTGCGGGCCGCCGTGCACCTCGAGCCGCTGCACGTGGACCGGGTGCCAGGGTTCCTGGGCCAGGATCGCGAGATCCTCTGCGACCCGTTGATCCGGCGTCTGCTTGGGACCGAGGAACCAGACAGTCCCCGCGATCACGACCCCGATGGTCAGGCCCATCATGTAGAAGGGGCGTCGATCGACGATCATGGGCGGACTCCCGCGCGAATGGGCGGACCTCTCGAAAAAGCTCGTGCACGCCCGTGCACGAGCCTCGGGAATGCTAATGCACGGGCGCCCTCCAGGCAAGCCCCAGGTGTCGGGAGAGGTGGCCGCCAAGCCGGCTTCCGAACCCGGCGGCGCCGGCGCGGCCGCCGCACGCGGCCTGCGGAGGCCACGAGCCCCCCTCCGGCAGGTCCGCGAGGAGTCCGCGCGCGCCACGACTTGGCACAGATCTGGATGCCCGACCGCCAGGACACGGAACCCGGCAGACCATGGAAGGCCCAAATGTCCGAGCTGCTGATCTCGACGCCGGAGATGCAGGGACGCCTGTGCCAGAACCTGCAGGACCCACCGCTGGGTCGCCTCTCCTGGAACAAGCTGCTGCAGCACAGCGAGACGCGCTCCGTCTTCCTCACCTGGCAGTGGCTGGTCACGTGGTGGGAGTGCTTCCGGGAAGGCTCGGAGCTCTACACGTTCGCGGTCCTGCACCACGGCAGCCTGGTGGGGATCGCCCCCCTCATGCTGCGCCGGCAGGACGGCCTGCGCGTCGTCGAGTTCCTGGGCATGGGTTCTTCGGACTACTGCGACTTCATCGCCCCGGAGGAGAACAAGCCCGAGGTGATCGGGACGGTCTTCGAGTCGCTGCTGCGGCGCCGCGACCGCTGGGACCGCATCCGCCTGCGGTATCTCCCCGAGCGCAGCAGCACGGCCCGCATCCTCGGCACCCTCGAGCGACCGGCGGGTCTCGAGCTGCACACGCAGGTCGAATCGGTGTGCCCGGCCCTGTTGATCGAGGCGAGCCGCCCGTTCGCCGAGTCGTGCACCCGCAAGAAGAGCCTGGTGCGGCACGCCCGCTACTTCGAGCGGTTGTCGCCGCTCGAGTTCCGCCACGCCCTGGACGCCGACGAGATCGCCGACTTGCTGCCGCAGTTCTTCGAGCAACACCGCGACCGTCGCTTCATGGCAGGCGACCGCAGCCTGTTCGACGACGCCCGGCATCGGCGCTTCTACGAACGGATGGTCCTCGAGCTGCTGGACTGCGGCTGGCTGCGTTTTTCGGTGCTGTGCTGGCGCGGCGAGGTCCTCGCCTTCCATCTCGGCTTCATGTACGACGGCATCTTCACCTGGTACAAGCCGACCCTGAACGTCGACTACGCGCGGTACTCTCCGGGCGAGGTGCTGCTCAAGAAGCTGCTCGAGGACGCCATCGCTTCCGGCGCGCGCGAGTTCGACTTCACGGTCGGCGACGAGGCCTTCAAGGAGCGCTTCGCCAACGTCAAGCGCAACAACCTGCGCGTCGAGATCATCCAGGAGAGCAGGCGCAGCCTGGGAACGCGTGCGCTCGAGATCGCGCAGCGTCACGTCAAACAACGACATCCGGCGCTCTACGGACACATCAAGTCGGCGCTGCACTTCCTGAAGCGCTCGCAGAACGGCCACCCGATGGACGCCGACGCGACCCCGAGGCCGGCGGTGCTGTTTCCGCTCCCCAGGATGGGGATCGTGCGCCGGTGCCTGTGGCGCACCACGCCGCTTCCGCCCGTGCCGTCGGAGTTCCGCGCCCAGTGGGCGCGCTATTCGCAGATCAAAGCCATCAGCCGGCGCGAAGGGCTGAAGCCCGAGTTCCTGATCACCTCGCTGGCGCGCCTGCGGCGCGGGGAGAGCGTCGTCGTGGCGCTGTGGCAGGAGCGCCCGGTGGCATTGCTGTGGCTGGCACGCGATGCGTCACGCATCCTCGCCGCCGCAGGCTTCGAGGACGAGCTTCCGGAAGGCGCGGCCCTGATCACCGACTCGTACCTTGCCGCCGACGTGGAGGTCTCGCCGCGTCGTGAAACGCTCATGCCGACCCTGCAGACGTTTCTGGCCGCCGAAGGCGTCTCGTCGCTCTACGGGATCGATGACACGCGCGCCGGTGCGTCGCTGCCGGCGCGCTGCGGCGCTGAACTCGAACCGGTGGCGCTGTACACGGACGTGGGCCTGCTCTTCTGGCACTGGCGCCGGCACCAACGGATCGAGCAGAAGCCGAGCCGGGGAGGAACCTGATGCGAGCTCTGGCTCTCATCGACGGCGAGCACTACCCGCCGGTCGTCCGACAGGCGCTGGAGCATCTGCACGAGACCGAGGGGCTGGACTTCGTCGCCGCGGTGTTTCTCGGCGGCACCGAGAAGCTGGTCGCGCCCCAGGTGCTGGACACGTTCGGCCTGCCGGTCGTGCAGGAGCCGGTGCTGCTGCGCGGCGTCGAACGCGGCCTGGCCGAGTACCATCCCGACGTGGTCGTCGATCTGTCCGACGAGCCGATCACCGGCTATTGCGAACGCTTCAGCTATGCATGCGCGGCGCTGGCGGCGGGTGCGGCGTATCGCGGCGCCGACTTCGAGTTCCGGCCGCCGCGCTACGAGCGCGTGTCCACGAAGCCCTCACTGGCCGTCTACGGGACGGGCAAGCGCATCGGCAAGACGGCCATCTCGGCGTACCTGGCGCGTTTCCTGCGCGATCACGCGTTGCCCCCCGTGGTCGTCGCCATGGGTCGCGGCGGCCCGGCGAAGCCCGAGGTCATCGACGGCTCGAGCAATCTTCTGGATGCCGCAACCTTGCTCGAGTTCAGTCGCGCCGGCCGGCACGCCTCGTCGGATCACTTCGAGAACGCGCTCTTGAGCCGGATCCTGGCGGTCGGTGCGCGGCGCTGCGGCAGTGGCCTGGCCGGAGTCCCGTACGTCTCCAACGTCATCGAGGCTGGACGCGTCGCCCATCGCCTCGACTCCGCCTGCCTCCTCTTCGACGGCAGCGGCGCCGCCATCCCGCCCGTCGCCGTGGATCGGCGCGTGCTGGTGATGGGCGCGCACCAGCCTCTCGAGACGCTGCGTGGCTTCTTCGGCCCGTACCGCATCCGCATTGCGGACGTGGTTCTGATCACGATGTGCGAGAGTCCGCTCGCCGACGAGCGCCGGGTGCGTGTGATCCGCGAGCTCGTCTCCGCGGTGCAGCCACGCGCGCACGTCATGGAGACCGTCTTCCGGCCACGACCGTGCTTCGCGGAACCCCTCCGGGGGCGGCGCGCCGTCGTCGCGCTCACCTCGCCCGAGACGATGGGGCCGGTCCTCGTCGACCACCTCGAGCGCACGACCGGCGTGCGGGTCGTCGGCCGCACGCACGCGCTGTCCAATCGCCAGCGCCTCAGAGAGGACCTGCATGCCGGCCTGGCCGCACGGCCCGATGTCGTTCTCACCGAGCTCAAGGCCGCGTCGATCGACGTCGTGGCCGAGGCCGCCGAAGCGGCGGGCCTCCCCGCCGGCTTCCTCGACAACGTCCCGGTCTGTCGAGACGAACAGACGAGCTTCGAGGGCTGGCTGGAGACGGCGCTCGAGCTCGAGACGCTGCGACAGCGCGCCGCACTCGGCGCCCGGGGTGGACCCTGAGCCGACACCACGGAGGGGAGGCGTGAGCGACCTCATCGTCAAGCGCGGTGCCGCCGAGGTGCCGTTCTCACGCGGCATCCTCGCGCGCTCGCTTCTCAAGCTGGGGCTGGAGGCGACGCGCGCCTACGACATCGCGACGAAGATCTACCACGATCTGCAGAGCGAAGGCATGTCGCTGGTGACCACCCAGCACCTGGCGCGCATCCTCTCGCGGCGCATCGCCCGGTACGCCGGGCACGAGTTCGGAGAGCGCTACGAGAAGCTGCGCCTGTTCAAACGCAGCACGCGGCCGCTCGTGCTGCTCGTCGGCGGCTCC
>JBHHXQ010000257.1:0-5405 GCA_046757105.1 Candidatus Krumholzibacteriia bacterium | reverse complement strand
CTGCTCGCGGCGGGACCTGGACACGCTCTGGAGCCGGAGCAGCTCAGTGGGACCTGGATCGGTGAGTGCAGCACCGGGCAGGAGGTCGTGTGGCGGCTCGACGCCCTGGGCGGCCTGCGGGTGGACGACCGCCCGGCCACCTACGAGCTCACCGGAGACACGCTCGTCGTGCACTTCGAGCCGGTGGACGATCTCGGGCCGTCGGGAAGCGGAGAAATCGCCGTTTATCATGTCCTGGCCTCGAGTCCCGGCAGCGGTCCGCGGCGTCTGTTCATCTACGGCTTCGACCTCGGCCCCCGGGGCATCTTCCTGGAATGCGAGGAGGCCCCGCTTCCCGAGGACGCTTCCCCGCCGGTGCCACGCCACCCCAGCGACCCGCCCGATCCGTACTCGGGGCCGCGCGCCGAGGCCAGGGCACGATCCGCAGCGGCTCCGGGCAGCCGCACGTCACGGGACCCCGAGCCCGACTGAGCCCACACAGCCCCGCCGGTGCGCCTAGCGCGTGGTCCGTCGGAGCAGAAGACCGGTGACCACTCCCGCGACGAGGCCGGCAGCGACCGCGGCCAGAACGGATTCGACGGGGCGATGGTGGACGGTCAGCTCGACGCGGTCGCGCGCGTTCTGGACCGCACCCTCCAGCTTGCCGCGAGTCTCCGTGGCCTTACCTCGGACGACATCGGTCGCTTCTGCAACAGGGTTCATGATCCACTCCTTCGCGTGACGGAACGACGTTCCTATTCGCGTGTGAAGAATCCGCACGCCTCCTTCAATGATGCCGCATGCCCGCCGCATCCGACAAGCGGCCGGCGCCGTTGCCACGTGGATGGCGAGCGGCACGATCACCCCACGCGGAGTTCCTCGAGGAGGTCGAGCATCGAGTGGGTCGAATCGCGCAAGAGCCGGAGCGCACGACCATGCTCGGCCGCGACCGCATCCGGAATCCCGGTGCGCGCGAAGGCCTCGTCCTGCGCCTGATGCATCTGCACGCAGACCTCCTCATCGCGCCACTCGACATAGCGTTGCCAGCGCGTCCCATCTTCGAGGTCTTCCGGAATCTGGTCGTGTCCTTCCCGAAGCCATGCCCGGAAACCCGCTTCGTCTTCCTCGCGGCACTTCCGGACCCACGCGTCGATGCGCCCGATGAGCGGGTGATCGCCAGGCGGCCTGTCGACCTTGGCCAGCTTCTCGACGGCGTACCGGAAGCGGCGCATCCGTCCGCGCTCCGGGACGCTCCGGAAGGTTCCGTGCAGGAAGGCGCCGGGACGGGTGGCGAGTGCACGGATCGGGTCCGGGAGCGGCACGAGCAGGCCGCGCTGCACCACGCCCGGCTCCGGAAGCAGCGCACGCCGCAGGACGCCAGCCTCGAGCGTCGGGGTGCCGCCGCCCAGATCGATGTGGTAGCTCAGGAAACCGAACCGTTCCCGATGGCTGTCGGTGGGCAGCTCGCTTCCGTGGACGAGATCGCTCGCCGGCGTGAGCGGCTCGACCGCGTAGCGCCCGCCTTGCCGTTCCTGGTTCACGCGCGTGCCGGCGTTCGGATCGAGAAAGACCACGAGCTCCGGCCCGAGCTCGACGGGCAGCAGCTTGAGCCAGTTCTCGGCGCCGGCCACGTGCTGCACGAATGCCTCGATCTGCTCCTCCTGCGGACGCGGCAGCGCTCGGACGAGCTCGAGATAGGCTGGGGGCATCCCTGGAGTCTGCGCCATCCGTTCTCCAGTCGGTCTTCCGGAACAGGTGCGAGGGTCGACACTGTAGCAGCTTCACGGCAATGGAATCACGCCACATCCGACCGCGCGTGCGCGTCCGTCCGGCGCCGGCCCGCTCCAGGTCCGGGTCCATACGGGCGGCCGGACTCCGCTTGCGCCCACCGTGTGGGGCGGTATGCTTGGGGTGAAGTGCCGGGGACGGGAGGAGGATGTGATCCGGAGAACCACTGGAAGACGGGACGTGCGGCGGCTTCTGCGCCTCGGCCTGCTGGGCTTCGCGCTTCTCGCGCTCGGACTTTCGGGCCTGTATCTCGTACGCCTCGGCGCCCTGCGTTCCCGCGTGCTCGCCGAATTCGAGTCGCTCGCCCACAACGCCTACTTCCACGTCGTTTGCGAGCCGTTTCGCGTGCGCGTGGGAACCGATGCGCGCGCCACCGGCGTGGCGTCCCGCCTGGCGCGCGCCGGCTACCGGCGCGTCCAGCGGCATCCGCGGCCCGGCGAGTTCCGCGTCGGCGGGCCCGGCATCCTGTTCCGCAAGCTGTCCGGCGCCAGCCCGCGTGACGAGCGGCTGGTGACGCTCGAGCTCGAGGGACCGGTCGTCTCCCGGATCGAGGTGGGAGGCGACGCCTACGAGTGGGTCGAGCTTCCTCCCGAGCATCTGACGTCGTTCCGGCTGGCGGTCCGCGAGCGGCGCGTCCCCGTGCGCTTCGACGAGATCCCGCCCGAGCTGGTGCGCGCGGCCCTGGCGGCCGAGGACCGGCGCTTCTTCCGGCACCACGGCCTGGACGGACGCGGGATCGGCCGTGCCTTCCTGCACAACCTGCGGCGGGGGCGTGTGGTGGAGGGCGGCAGCACCGTCACGCAGCAGGTGATCAAGCAGATCCTCCGGCGCCAGGGCCGCTCGCTGCACGCGAAGGTGGACGAGGCCGTTCTGGCGCTTGCGATCGAGCGCCGCTTCGGCAAGCGACAGATCCTGCAGGTGTACTTGAACGAGGTCTATCTCGGTCAGGAGGGGCCGTTCGAGATCCACGGCGTCGCCGAGGGCGCGCGCTTCTTCTTCAGCAAGACGCTGGCCGAGCTGACGGACCAGGAGTGCATCGACCTGGCGGCGGCCATCCGTGCCCCGAACGCCGCTTCGCCCCTTCGCAATCCCGAGAAGCTGGTGCCGTACGCGAACGCCATCGCGGCCGCGCTCCACCTGGTGGCGCAGCCCGCCGCGGGCGACGAAGCGGTCGGCCCGCAGCGTCCGGGCACGCCGGAACCCGCCTCTCCGGTGGCGCTGGCTGCGCACACCAGCGAGCGCATGGACTTCGAACAGGCGCAGATGGGCTACTACTTCGATCTGTTCGAACGCGAATGGACGAAGCTCCGCAAGAAACACCGGATCACGGCACCGGCGACGCTCGTCGCCGGCGTGGATCCGCTGTTTCAGCTGCGCGCCGCGCACGCCCTGCGGCGTGGGCTGGCCGACGCCCGCGGCCGCTCTCCGCGCAGCGACGAAGCTCCCCTGCAGGGAGCCGTCGTGACGATGGACCCCGAGACCGGTGCGCTGCGCGCCGTCGTGGGCGGCAGCGACTACGCGGAGGCGCCGTTCAACCGTGCCGCCGACACCGCCCGCCCGGTGGGCAGCACCTTCAAGCCGATCGTCTATCTCGCGGCACTGGGCGGGCTCGAGCACGAGCCGCGCATCACCCAGTCGACGTGGCTGCCGGACGAGCTGCGCGAGTACCGCGTCGGCCGCCAGGCGTGGCGGCCCGCGAACTTCGACGGCACGTACCGGGGCTGGGTGACGGCCCGGCAAGCGCTCGGGAAGTCCATCAACGCCGCAACGGTGGCCCTGGGAATGGACGTCGGCGTCGAGGAGGTGGCACGTCTCGCCGAGGAGATGGGACTGCAGGAGCGCGTGCGCGCCAACCCGTCGATCCTGCTCGGCGCCGTCGACACCTCACCGGTGCGGCTGGCGGCCGCCTACGCCGCCCTGGCCAATGGCGGTCGCAGGGTGCTCCCGCATGCGCTCGTCGAGGTGCGCCAGAGCGGCCGCACGATGCGGCTCGGGCTCGACCGCTCGCGACGCGTGCTCGATCCCGCCGTGGCGTACATCGTCACCGACATGCTCGTGGGTGCGATGCGCTCGGGCACCGGGGCGTCGGCGGCGCGTTACGGCTTCGAGCATCTCGCCACCGGCAAGACCGGCACCACCGACGGTACGCGCGACGCCTGGTTCGTCGGCTACACACCGGAGCTCGTCGCAACGGTCTGGATCGGCCACGACAACAACGCGCAGACCGGCCTGACGGGCGCTCGCGCGGCGCTTCCGGTGTGGGCGCGCCTGATGCGCGGCTGGCTCGGGGAAGGCTGGGACTTGGATTTCGAGCCGCCACCGGGAATCACCTTCCGCAAGATCGATCCACAGACGGGTGAGCTTGCGAACAGCACCTGCCCGCAGGGCGAGGTCGCCGCCTACCTCGAAGACACGGCGCCCCGCCGCAGCTGCTCGGCACACAGCGGCACCTGGCGCGACCGCTGGGAGCACCGCAACGGCCGCAAGGACGAGGACGCGCGGCGCGACCGCTGGCTGCAGCTGCGCAAGAAGCGCGGCTTCTGGGCTCGCCTCAAAGACGCCCTCGGTGTGTGATCCAGGACACGGCGCCCGCGGGCCCGCGATGACGGCGAAGCCCCCGTTCGCCCTCCCGAGCAAACCGCCCGGACCGTCGACCCGGCATTCCGGCTCGCGGATTGCGGGACTCCACGCCTCGAGCTTCCGATCGTCACCCCTCGTCACTCGTTGTCGCGTATCCATCCGCCATCCCAGGTTCTAGCGACACGCATCCCTTGTCGGCGCGGCAATCACACTCGCTGTCGCGGCACGAGTCGCCGTCGAATGCTGACGAACTGTTCGATTCTCGACCGCCTCGCGCCGTCGAAGACGTTGCCGAGACATCCAGAGCTGGGTAGACTTTGAAGTTGTTCCCTCCTGAGACCCAAGCCAACCAAGGGACCCCCCATGCGGAAGCTGGTACTCGTACTGGCATTCGGTTCTCTGCTGATCGGAGACCAGGTCCTCGCCGACCGGCCTCTGGTCGCATCCGTTCAAAGAGCGGAAAGTCCCTCGTTCGTCGGGCTCGCTCAGGACGAGATCGTCGTGCAGTTCAGAGCACCTCGCAAGAGCATCCGACCACAGAGGCTCGCCAGGAGACGACGGTTCGAGTGGGTAACCAGAGGGGTGATCCTATGAGAAGAAGTGCCGGATCAATGCTTTCGACAAGTGCCCTACTCATGATGGCAGTCACACCGGTGTACGCTTCTTGGTCGGTGGATGGCATTCCCATCGCATTCTACGCATCTGGCCAACCGGAATACCACCAGATCACCTCAGATGGTTCGGGGGGAACGATCATCGCCTGGCAGGATTCCCGGGGCGGGGAATTTGATATCTACGCCCAGCGGGTCGATGCCAGTGGCACCGTCTTGTGGACGGGAGGGGGTGTGGCCATCTGCACGGCAACTGGTGATCAGACCCGTCCTCGGATCACCTCGGATGGTTCGGGGGGAGCGATCATCACGTGGCAGGACGATCGAAGCGGCGGGAACTCGGACATCTACGCCCAGCGCGTCGATGCCAGTGGCACCGCCTTGTGGACGGCGAGAGGGGTGGGCATCTGCACAGCCGCGAACGGCCAATACAGGCCCAAGATCATC
>JBHHXQ010000256.1:0-5408 GCA_046757105.1 Candidatus Krumholzibacteriia bacterium | reverse complement strand
CCGGAGCAGGTGTCGTACATCAGCGCACACGGAACCGGCACGGCGCACAACGATCGCATCGAGACGCTTGCCATCAAGAAGGTCTTCGGCGAGCGCGCCCACCGGATCCCCGTGAGCTCCATCAAGGCTCTCACCGGGCACGTGATGGGCGGGGCGAGCGCCCTCGAAGCCATCGCGTGTGTCAGGGCGATCCAGACAGGTACGATTCCTCCCACCTGCAACTACGAGACACCGGATCCCGAGTGTGACCTGGACTACGTTCCCAACCAGCCGCGCGCGTCCGAGGTGCGCGTGGCCATCAACAACTCGTACGCCTTCGGTGGCAACAACGCATCCCTGGTGCTCGGGGCGGTCACGTGATCTCGGATTCGCGGCGCATCGCAATCGGAAGTGTGGGCGTGATCTCTGCGCTCGGCATCGGGCGGCAAGCGTTGTGCCGCTCCCTGGCCGCAGGACGCGGCGGGATCGGCAAGGTGTCGCTGTTCGAGACCACCGAGCTGCGCTGCCACACGGCGGCCGAGATCCGCGACTTCGATCCGCACGACTACCTCCGCGGCAAGCCGCTGCGTGGCATGAGTCGATCGGCGCATCTGGTGTGCAGCGCCACCTCGCTCGCCCTCTCCGAGGCCGAGCAGAGGTTCCCGCTGCCGGACGCCAAGCGCGTCGCGTTGGTCGCCGGCACCTCCCATGGCAACGTCAACAGCGTCGTGCGCTTCGATCGCGAGTCGTACTACGAGGGGCCGAAGTTCGTGGACGCAATGCTGTTTCCGAACACGGTCATCAACTCGCCCGCGGGCTTCGTGTCGATCTTCTTCGGCCTCACGGGTCCTAACACCACGGTCTCCGAGGGCATCACGTCCAGCCTGCGGGCGTTCGACTACGCCGCCAGGCTCCTGCAACGCGGCGCGGCCGATCAGGTCATCGCGGGCGGCCTCGAGGAGCTCTCGCGGTGGGTCTACCTGGGAATGCACAACAGCGGGCGTCTGGCAGGATCGCGTGCGGGGGATGCCGAGGAGGCGGCCCCCTTCGATCGCCGCCGCACCGGCGTCGTCCTCGGTGAAGGGGTGGCCATGCTGCAGCTGCTGGCGCCCGCCGCCGTCGAGCGGGCCGGATGTGCACCGCATGCGTGGATGACCGGCTACGGGGAGTCGTTCGTCACCGGACGCCTCGGAGAGCCCGACGCCTGCGACACCGGCGCCGCCCGTCGGGCGATGGTGGTGGCGATGCGCGATGCGCTGCACGCCGCCGGGGTCCGGCCCGGGCAGGTCGATGCCGTGTGGGCGAGCGCCGGCGGCGATCGCACCTTGGACGCGCTCGAGGCCGAGGCCCTGGGCGAGGTCTTCGGCGAGCGCGCCGGGGAGCTGCCGGTCGTTGCCGTGAAGGGCGCCCTCGGCGAATGTTTCGGCGCCTCGGGCGCCCTGCAGGTCAGCGGCGCTTTGCTCACGCTCGTGGAAGGGATCGTTCCCGCAACCCACGGTTTCGTCGAGACCGACTGCTCGCCCGCACTCGGCGGCCTGCGCTCCGAACCCCGGCGCATCGAAGCGCGCCACGTCCTCATCAACGGCTTCAGCGGCTCCGGCAACAACGCCAGCCTCGTCCTGTCCCGTGCATGAGTGGGTCCCCGACTCCCCGGCCCACCGCCGATCCGGGCGGGTGCGAATCAGCGCACGAGCACGGCACGTTGGGTCTGCTTGTGGCCGACGGCGTCGATCTGGACGAGGTAGACGCCGGAGGCGACGATGCGGTTGGTGTCGTCGTGGCCGTCCCAGAGGACCGAGCGCGTGCCGACGGGAAGCGTCTTGCCGCCCACCAGCGTGCGGACCAGTCGGCCGCCCGCGCTGTAGACGCGCAGCCAGACGGGACCCTCGGCGGGCAGATCGAAGCGCAGAAGCGTGTTCGGGTTGAATGGGTTCGGACGTGCCGGGTACAGGACGAGCCGCGCCGGAGCCGCGGCCGTGGCCTCGAAGGGACCGAACACCGCCCGCTCACCGGTGGACTCGACGCCAACCAGCCGATAGAAGTAGCGCGCGCCGGGCTCGACGTCGCGATCGAGGAACTCGAAATGCGTCGGGTCGCCCGCGACCGCCACAATCGGCGCAGCGTTTCTCCGCCCGTACGGCCCTTCGCGCGCGTCGCTGCGCTCGACGTCGAAGTGCGAGAAGCCACCCTCCTGGTCTCCGCGCCAGCTCAGCTGCAAGCCCTGTCCGGTGGCCGTGACCTGGAAGTCGGTGACGATGACCGGAACGACGATGTCCACGACCAGGTCGTAGGACGTGTAGGTGTGCCCGTCGTTCTTCCGCGAAACGCGCAGGTACAGCGCTCCGTCCTGGGCCGGGACGTATGCGATCCTGGACGAGGGATCGTTCACGCTGCGATCGTCGTTCGAGACCAGAAGCGTGCTGCCGTTGGCGGCAAAGAGATCGAGCTTCGTATCCGAGCCGCACGGCAGGCTCCGGGTCTCGAAGACGTAGGTGCCGCCGGCGACACCCGCGAACCGGGTCCAGTCCGTGTCGCCCGCCGGGTAGATCGTGTGGTGGGTCGTGGCGTTCGTGACGCCTCCCCCGCGCGCCTGGCCGGCGCTGTCGTCGGATTCGAAGGTGTCCTCGGAGTACTCGATCCCTTTCGCCTCGAAGATCGCTCGCATCTCGGTCTGGAAGCCCTTCCCGCGTGTGAACCAACCATCCCAGAAATCCTCGATGCTGATGGTGCTCGCGAAGGCGATGGAGTTCGTCAGCACGTCCCAGAAGCGATCGGGGCCGTCGCTGATCTGCATCGGGTCGTCGTCGTTTCCGGGTGAGAGGTCGGGGGTTGCTGCATCGTCGACGATGTCCCAGAGGGCGGTGTTCACGGCCACCTCGTTGCCGGAGCCGTCGATGCCGGTGGACGGCGTCTCGACCTCGTAGGTGAGGAGAGCCCCGCCGGGACCCGGCTGGCCGGTCGTGTCGACGTAGATCTCGGGGCGGCTGAAGCCCCTCCAGGCGCGCACCATGTTCTGGAAGAAGGTGGCCCAGCCCTCGGACCAGGCGAGTCGGAGATCATGACAGCCGTTGGGTGTGTGGAGGCCTCCGGGGTTGTCGCTGTCGGCGAGCGTGAACTCCACGTAGTGCCCCATCTCGTGCAGGATGACCGAGTCGTCGTAGCTGTCCGAGTCCGAGGACATGCCGAAGAGGAAGATGGAGCGGCTGCCGCTGCTGTAGAAGGTTCCCTGGCTGCTCCCGGCGGCCCAGAAGAGGGTGAGCGATTGCGACGCACCCGGGCGCGAGGCGTCGAGCGCCGCCACGAAGTCCATCCCGTCCAGGATCACGTCGAAGACGTTGAACGGATCGCCGCCGTTTCCGGGCGTCGCCACGACCGGGGTGGCCGTGAAGTCGATGTTCTGATTCGGCGCGTGATTCGAGAATGTCGAGTGGGCGACGGCGAAGACGGCGCTGTTGAAGGTGTTGCGTACGGTCACGAAGAGGTTGCTCGTGTTGCTGGACGAGGCCTTGACGCGCACCGTGATGTCGCGCGTCTGGGAGTCGGGGACCTGGAGCGTGAAGTTGCCGTTCAGGTCCGTGGCGCCCGCGGCCAGCTGCTGCTGCGTGTTGGCGTCGACCACCTCGACGTCGGCAAGCCGGATCGGCAGGCTCGGCTCGCTGCCCGTGAAGCCGGTCAGTGCGAACTCGCGGTCGGTGTACAGGAAGCGTCCGGTGACCTGAAAGTCGGCGAGCGCCGGATACGCGACGAGTGCCACCAGAAGGGCGGCGATGGCTGCGCTGCGGCTCATCGGCGGCCTCCCACCTGCGCGGCGTACTCGAAGACACGCTCTCCGGAGTCCGGATTGACCAGCAGGCGGCCGCGTTCGGCCTGCAGCAGCGCGCTCGGCCTGCCGGGGACGGTGGCAACGGCCACGCCACGCATGATGGCGCCGGTCGCGGTGCCGGGCTCCACGGACACCCAGACCCGCGCGGCGTCGGCTGGCGGCCGGTATGTCACGTTGACGCGTCTCTCCTCGCCTTCCACGACGGTTCCCTGCCAGACGAGCTGGCGCCCGCCGGGGGAGGACCACATCCAGACGACGACCTGGCGATCCCGGTCCAGGGAACCGAGGTGCACGGTCCAGGCGTCGGTGGCGCCCGGGGCCGACGGCTCGACCCGCGCCGTCAGCGGCGGCGCCGGTTTGCAGGACTGTGGCCGGGTCGTGCGTGCCGCCACGTCTTCGACAGGGCGCCGGACGTGCTCCGGCGTGCCGGCGGGGAGCGCCAGGAGCAACACGGCCCCGGCAGCCGCCGCGACCCCGTGCAAGCGTCCGAACCTCATACGAGTCCTTTCTGCTCTGGAGGGACCTCACCGAGGATCGGGAGGCCCGCGAGGAGAGAACGGGCATCTCCACCCGGCAGGGTGAAAATAGCATCCTCGATGCCAAGGGTCCAGAATCCGCGATCGACCGCCGGACACCTTTCCACGCAACGCCAAGCCGCGGGCCGCGATCCTGGCAGCGTGCGTGTTTCCAGGTGCGATTCTCGGCATCGGTGCGGAGCGCGAGGGACCTTGCCGGCTTTGAAGGGCCAGCTCCCCTGCGTTAGAATCGTCGGCCGCGTCCCGTCTTCCCGCGCCTTCGAGCGCCGGTTTCGGTTGCCGTCCTCCGAGGTCCGCTTCGGAGCCCGAAAGGCCCCGTCCCATGAGCAGCATGAACTACCACGAGCTTCGCCGGCTGCTCCCGCAGCAGTTCCCGCTGGTCATGGTGGACGCGGTCCTGGAGCACGAGAAGGGCGTGCGCCTCGTCGGACTCAAGAACGTCAGCGCCAACGACATCTTCTTTCTGGGGCACTTCCCGGGACGTGCCATCCTGCCCGGGGCGCTCATCATCGAGGGCATGGCGCAGTGCTGCGTGCTGCTGTTCCAGCTGCACTACGCGCCGCTCACGGACGACGAGGTGGCCGTGTTCGGGTCCGTGAACGGACGATTCATCAAGGTGGTGCAGCCGGGCGATCAGCTGGTCTTCGAGGCCAGCGCGGTCAAGATGACGCCGTTCATGGGGCTCTTCAAGGTGGTCGCACGCGTGGGCGAAGAGGTCGTGGCGCGTGCAGAGCTGTCGATGGGGAAGAAACGCGCGGAGGAGCTGTGAGTCCGGATGTGGATCTGCCCGCACTCGACGGGCGTGTTTGCGTGGTGACGGGCGCGACGCGCGGGATCGGCAGGAGCATCGCTCTGACCCTGGGAGGCGCCGGCGCCCGCGTGGCGTTCGCGTACCGGAAGAGCGAGGAGGCGGCGCGGACGCTCCTCGAGGAGCTCCGGGGACTGGGGCGCGAGGCGCATGCGGCGCGTCTGGATGTCGCCGACTTCGAGGCTGCGCAGTCGTTCGCGGAAGAGGTGCTGGAGAAGCTGGGCGACGTCGACGTGCTGGTGAACAACGCCGGCGTCAACGC
>JBHHXQ010000255.1:0-5415 GCA_046757105.1 Candidatus Krumholzibacteriia bacterium | reverse complement strand
CGTCAGCCTGCCGGAGGTGCCGCTTCTCGGCGTGCTGCCCGGAACCGGCGGTCTCACCCGCGTCGTCGACAAGCGCAAGGTGCGGCGCGACCGCGCCGACATCTTCTGCGCCCTGAGCGAGGGCATCCGGGGCAGGCGCGCCGTGGAATGGCGGCTGGTGGACGCGCTCGTCCCGCGCAGTCGCTTCGACGAGAGCGTCGACGAGCGCGCCGCCGCGCTGGCCGCGCAGTCGCCGCGCCGGCCGGGCCCCGGCGTGTCGCTGCCAGCGCTCGATCCGGAGATCAGCGCGGAAGCGATCCGCTACCGCCACCTGACGCTGCGCATCGACCGCCACCAGCGCCAGGCGCGCATCACGGTGCACGGCCCGGCCGACCGGCCCCCCGATTCGGCGCATGCCCTGCGCCGGGCCGGCGCCGACATCTGGGCCTTGCGCGTCTTCCGCGAGCTGGACCATGCGCTGTGCCACCTGCGCTTCAACGAGGAGACCTGCGGACTCCTGCTCCTCGAAACGCGCGGTGACGTGGAAGCCGTGCTCGCCTGGGATCGCGCCCTGCACGACATGCGCGACGACTGGTTCGCGGGCGAGATCCTTCTGCACGCGGCGCGCACGCTGCGCCGGCTCGACCTCACGGCACGCAGCATCTTCGCGCTGGTCGAGCCGGAATCGTGCTTCGCGGGCAGCCTGCTCGAGCTCGCTCTCGCCGCCGACCGCACCTATGCGCTCGACGATCGCCAGCGCCCGGTGCAGATGGCCACCAGCCCGCTCAACGGCGGCTTCTTCCCGATGAGCCACGGCTTCTCGCGCCTGCGGGTACGCTGGCTCGCCGATCCGCAGCGCGTGCAGGAGATCCTCGCCGGCGGCCCCTACACGCCGGAGGAGGCCGAGGCCGCCGGGCTCGTCACCGTGGTCGCGGACGAGATCGACTACGACGACGAAGTGCGTGTGGCGATCGAAGAGCGCTCGAGCCTCTCACCCGACGCGCTCACCGGCATGGAAGCGTCGCTGCGCTATCCCGGCACCGAGAACATGTCGAGCAAGGTCTTCGGCCGGTTGTCCGCGTGGCAGAACTGGGTCTTCCAGCGGCCCAACGCGGTGGGCGATCGCGGCGCCCTCAAGCTGTACGGCCGGCCCGAAAGGCCGCGCTTCGACTGGGGAAGGACGTGAGCATGCAGTTACGCGAGAAGATTCCGAACAACGTCGATCTCGCCGAAGACCCGAGGCTTCTGCGGGCGCTCGAGAAGTGGCTGCCCGACTACCAGGAGTGGTGGATGCAGATGGGCCCCGAGGGCTTCCAGCACAAGGAGATCTACCTGCGCACGGCGGTCTCGGTGGACGCCAAGGGCTGGGCGAACTTCGATCACGTCAGGATGCCCGACTACCGCTGGGGGATCTTTCTCGCCGAGCGCCAGCCGGAGCGCCGGATCGGTTTCGGCGACTTCCACGGCCAGCCGGCGTGGCAGGAGGTGCCGGGCGAGCAGCGCGGCGCGCTGCGGCGGCTCATCGTCACGCAGGGCGACACCGAGCCGGCGAGCGTCGAGCAGCAGCGGCTGCTCGGACACACCGCACCCAGCCTCTACGACATGCGCACCCTCTTCCAGGTGAACGTCGAGGAGGGGCGCCATCTGTGGGCCATGGTGTACCTGCTGCACCGCTTCTTCGGCCGCGACGGGCGCGAGGAGGCCGAGGCGCTGCTCGAGCGCCGCAGCGGCGACGCCGACAAGCCACGCATCCTGGGCGCCTTCAACGAGCCGATCCGCGACTGGCTCTCCTTCTACATGTTCACGATGCTCACCGACCGCGACGGCAAGTACCAGCTGCTGGCGCTGGCCGAGAGCGGCTTCGAGCCGCTGGCCCGCACCACCCGCTTCATGCTGACCGAGGAGGCGCATCACATGTTCGTGGGCGAGACCGGCGTGCGCCGCGTCGTCGAGCGCGCCGCCGAGCTCATGAAGCACGATCCGAACGAGGACGTGCGCGCCCACGGCGGCATCGATCTGCCCACCATCCAGAAGTACCTGAACCTGTGGTACTCGCTGTCGTCCGACCTCTTCGGCGGCGAGATCTCGTCGAACGCCGCCAGCTACTTCGCGAACGGTCTCAAGGGGCGCTACCAGGAGGAGAGGCAGGAGGATCACGTGGCACTCGAGGGCGCCTACTCGATGCAGGTTCCCGACGGAGACGAGCTGGTCACGCAGGAGGTGCCGCTGCGCAACGCCATGAACGAGATCCTGCGCGACGCCTACATCGACGACTGCCAGCGCGGCGTCGACCGCTGGAACCTGGTTCTCCAGAAGGCCGGCATCGGTTTCCGCCTGGCGCTGCCGAGCCGGCGCTTCCACCGGCACGTCGGCATCTACGCGGGACACCACTTCACGCCCGGTGGTGAGACGACCTCCAGGGAGGAGTGGGAACGCCGGCGCGACGACTGGCTGCCGTCGCCGGCCGACCTCGACTACGTGGCGTCCCTCATGCTGCCCGTGCACGAGCCCGGCAAGGTTGCCCACTGGATCGCCCCACCCCACAAGGGCATCCACGGCAAGCCGGTCGACTTCGACTACGTGCGGCTCGACTGAACGCCATCGGTCGGGGAGGGGCGGGCGTGCGATCCGGCACCCGGCAACGACTCCGAAAGCCCCGAGATGGACCAGTTGGCGGAGCCGTCACCTTGGTACGAGCCGGTGAACACGGCGGCTGCAGCAGGATGCGCGAGAAGGACGAGACCCAGCGCGACCAGACGATGAAACCGAGCACTCAGAGACCGGCCAACGGACGTTGGGCTGCGACCACGAACGCCGGATGCATCTCCCCCAGAAGCGAACGGGAGTGCCTCGAGCATTCGGACTTGCATGGACGTCCGGAGCCGTCTGGGCATGTTTCCAACGCGCTGCAAAACCCAACACGACGCGAACCGGTCCAGATGGGATTCAGCGTCGTGCCGCACGGGCCGACCGAGATCAAATGCGCTTGGCGACCGGCGGTCTGCGGGACCGGGCGACACACGAGGATCCCCGCGCTCCGGTCGGGCCCAGACGGAAGCGGGGATCCAACCGTTCCCTGAACTGGAAAGCGCACGAGACGACTTCGCCGCCCTCACGACGCGATCCTCCGCGCAATGATTATCAAGCGTTGCACCGGGAATGTGTGGAGTGCCCACGGCCTCGAGCGCGGCCCATGACAGGGTCGACGCTCATGACTGCGTGGAACGGACCGCCTCGGCGCCCGCCGTCGCGATCACGCCGCCGAGGAGAAGTGTCCAAGGAAGACTTGGCCTGCATGTGCTGCGGGCCTGGATCCGATCCAAACCGACCGCAGCAAGCGCGTCGAGCAGATTGTGCAATCGGGCGGCCGCTGCGCCATTCGTAAGCCACATCACGCGCCCGCACCCGACCGCCACGGGTCCGCCCGAGCCTCGACCGACCACATCGAGCCGGCTCGAACCGCGCCCGGGCCGCCAAGCCAACTCGAACGACGCCCGCAAACAAGAACGACTCGAACCGCGCCCGGGCCAGCCAAACCCCGCGAATAGGCCTGGATCGTGTCGAGCCCCGGCGCCGTCCTGGCAGCACGGGGCCGTCCAGCCCCCGAACACTCAGCCCAAGAGACCGCGCACGCGGTCGTCGAGCGCCTTCTGGTCAGAGGCGAACGAGTGCAGCCCGCTCATGTTGAGGAGCGAGTCGAGGCCCGCCGTGCCTGCTTCGAGCCGCTGGCGCCAGTGCTCCAGCTTCGGAATCTTGCCGTCCGCGCGGAAGACGTCGAGTTCCTCGCTCGTGTACTCGGGCAACAGATCCACGACGCCCCTGTTGCGCAGCGCGTTCTGCAGCTCGGGGCCGCTCATGTGGTCCAGATCCGTCGGGCTCAGCGCATCGAGCGCGTCCCGCAACGCGTCGGGGACGTCCCAGAGGCACTCGAAATGCAGCTTGCGAAGGGCGTCCGCATCCACCTCGGCCTGGATGTCGGCGGACGTCAGCCCAGGATCCATAGGTGGTGCCTTCTCGGAGTCGTGGTACTGCTCGGCCGCGGCGAGCGGGATGGTCATGACGTCGGTGCCGGCCAGAGTCCAGATCTGATCGCCGCTTCGCATGCTGGCCGCGATCTGACGCGTGTGGACCTGCCCGCGATCGCGTAGAGCGCGAAGGGTTTCCTGGCTCGCCGCGGTCGCTTTCTCACCCACGCCCTCACCGCTCCCGAGACCGCTGTCGGACACGAAGGAGTTCAAGCGCCCGAGGAAGACGTTCACGAAGTTCGGGTTGCCGATCCGCGCGGTCATGTAGTTTTGGCGCGCCGAGAAGCCGAGCGTGAAGTTGATGGGGACCTGCTCCTGGCGCAGACGCCGCATCGCCAGAAGCCCTTCCGGTGTCAGGGGCACCTTGACGAAAAAGCGCTCGGGACAGATGGCATGGAAGCGCTTGCCGTAGAGAACCGTCAGCTCGATGTCGTTCGCCAGATCCGTGTGCTCCTCCACGCTCACGAACGCGTCGAAGTTCTCCACCAGCCGCAGTCCGTGGTACGCGTTGAGCACGAAGGCGATCTCGAGCGCGAAGAGGTTGTCCGGAATGGAAGGCTCGAGCTTGCGGAGATGTGCCGCCGTCTCGCGCACGAAGTCGTCGTACAGACCCCGCTGCACCTCTTTGTTGAGCAGCGTGTTGTTCGTGGTCAGCGCCCTGAACTCCTGTTTCCAGAGCTTGCGGATGCCCTCGATGTCGCCCGTGTCGAGCCACAGCTCGGTCCCGGTGTCGCAGACCGCCTGCCAGCGCGGATCGGACTCGAACCGTTGCTTGCCGAACTCACGCTTGAACCCCTGCAGGACCCATTCACGCACCCCGGGCTCGAGCGCGCGAGCGATCTGGACCGATTCGGAGGAAGAGATCATCGTGGCTTCCCTTCGACGGACGTGTCTGCGTGTCTCTTCGAGAAACCGTTCGCCGCGCGTGCCACGTGGAGCACCGCGCCATGGCGCGGAGTATGCCACACAGACCCCTGGACGTCTCCTCCGAAGGCGCCAATCTCTTCCAGTGGGCGCTGCCAGACCCCAAGTGCCGAGGACGCCCCTCGGCAGAGCCGCCCGTGTAGGTGCCGGACGTTCTCCTCCAGGGTCTGTGCGGAGAGGATCGCTCTCCACCCCTCATTCGGGCCCCGCCTTGGCGGACGGCGTCGAGTCTCAGTCTCGCCGCATCCCGGCGAGTCGGTCTCGACCCACGATCGCCTCGACCCCAGGGTCCTGGGATGGACACCCGTGCCTCGAGCAGAGCCGCTTCCGCAGCCATCGTCCAACCGCGGCGACGGAACACGTCCGGCCTGTCCAAGCCCCACCATCGTCACCGTCGCCTGCCCCGGGACGATGAGGAACCTCGACTCGGGCGCGGTTCGCGGCGCATCATCGCCCCACGCCCCCCGAGGCCCGACGTCCGGGCTGT
>JBHHXQ010000254.1:0-5421 GCA_046757105.1 Candidatus Krumholzibacteriia bacterium | reverse complement strand
CGAGCCGCGTGACCTGCGTGGTTGCGCCCTCGTCGTCCATCCAGCGCACGAAGATCTGCGTCCCCTCCGGTTCACCCTGCGCGAGATAGACGATGCGCGTGCCGTCCCGGGACCATCTGGCAGCCGACCCGTCGACCAGGAAGCGGTTCTTCGTGCCGTCGGCGTTCATGATCCACAGCGACGACTCCCAGCGGTCTGCGAGCTTGTCGACCCATCTGCGCGTGTAGACGATCTGCGACCCGTCCGGCGACAGCTGCGGGTTCCGGACCTCCTCGAGTTCGAGAAGATGTTCGACGGTGAGAAGATCGGAGCGCTCCCCAACGGAAGCATACGCGGGCGCTGCGAGGATGAGGAAGAGTGTCCCGCAAAGTCCCGCACGGGTCAGAAGACGCATGGGTCCTCCATCTCAGAACTGGGGGGGATCACTGCGAGTGCGAGTAGATTAGACCCGCCCGCGTCAGGTGTCCAGCAACTCTGGGGCGAGCGGCCCCCCCGCAGCCGCACCCGACCCAGGGGCCGATCCCTCCCTCGAGCGTCCTGGAATCGACTCCCGGGAAGGCGCGCCGGCGTTGATCCGGCTCGGCGGCGCGGTCGCGCTTGCGTCAAGCCGCAGGCTCCCGGCCGGCACGGTCCAGCCTCGACCCGCCCGGCGGCCGGCAGCATGCGGGCGGCAAGGTTGCGGGCCAGGCACAACCGATTGACGCGAGACCAGTTGCGGATGTGCTCCGGGCCGCCAGGCGCAGCGCTCCAATGCGCCGGACGTCGGAGCGCCCGAGGCGGCACACGAGCCGAGCGGGGAGCCGGATGGCGGAAGCTGCGTCGGCGGGAATCGCGCCCTCAGCGGGATCTCGACACGCGGACCCTGCGGCAGTCCCCGACAGCGACGCAGCGGGAGCAGATCGGTGAGATCGGCTTGCACACCTGCTGGCCGTGGCGCACGAGGATCTCGTTGATCGGGATCCAGTGCCGGCGCGGAAGCATCTGGCGCAGAACCGCTTCGGTTTCCTCGGGGTGTCGTGTGCGCACCCAGCCGAGACGGTTCGTGATGCGGTGCACGTGTGTGTCGACGCAGATCCCGGCGCGCCCGTATCCGAGGGTGACGACGAGATTCGCGGTCTTGCGCCCGACGCCCGGGAGCTCCAGCAACGCTTCGAGGCGCTCGGGGACCTTGCCATCGAAGGCGTCGAGGAGTCGGCGGCTGATTGCGCGGATCTGAGCTGCCTTGCGCCGGTAGAAGCCAACCGGGTAGATGAGCTTCGCGATCGTCGTCTCACGCAGGCGCAGCATCGCACGCGGCGTGCGCGCGCGCGCGAACAACCGCTCGGTGGCCGGGAAGCTCACATCGTCCTTCGTGCGCAGCGACAGGACACAACCCACCAGGATCCGATACGGATCGCGTCCGTGAGCCTTCACGAACTGCTCGATGTCGTAGCAACGAGCCAACCGCCGGAGCACGCGGTTCATGACGGCGACGCCGGTCGTGGGCGTTCTGCGACTCCGCGGTCCCAATTCGCTGCCTCTCGTTCGAGGGGTGAGAGCAGCAACGATAATCGGATCCGCTGCACCGCCTCAACCCGCATTCGTGCGTCCGGAGAGCCGGATTCGACCCGCAGGTTCGCCGTCGGCCCATTCCCTGCATCTTCGTGGAGGCACCGCGTTGCCGCGACATCCGGGGTTCCGGACGCGTGCGCCTGCTCTGAATGCCTTCGCCGCGAGTCACGCAGCACCGCACGGGGACTGCGGTTCCGACGCGGATCTCCGGTGACGCGTCGTGGCGTCCGGACGATTCGGGGGGGACCGCCCGAAACAGGTTTCCGGACGTGACTGGATCCTGAGCGTGCCGTCCGGGCGACCTGCGGAGCGGCCCGAAACAGGCTTCCGGACGTGACCGGATCCTGAGCGCGCCGCCCGGGCGACCCGCGGAGCCGCTCAAAACAGGCTTCCGGACGTGACCCGGATTCCCGGCGTGGTGTCCGGGAGCAATCGGGAATCGCGTGAGGGAACATGCCGAGAATCGACGCATTCCTTCAGGTCATGCAGCAGTACTGCGCATCGGACCTGCACATCGGTGATGGCGCCGTGCCGATGCTGCGGATCCAGGGCGTCCTGGAGAAGACGAAGCACAAGCCGCTGTCGATGGACGAGGTGCGGGTGCTCCTCTACGAGCTCCTGACCGACACCCAGATCGAACGTTTCGAGACGGAAGGGGAGCTGGACGTCGCATACACGCTTCCCGGCGTCGCCCGGTTCCGCATGAGCATGTTCCGCAAACACCCCGGGCTGGCGGCCGCCTTCCGGATGATTCCGGTGGAGATCCCGACACTGGACGAGCTCGGCTTCCCCCCCATTCTCAAGAAGTTGCTGTCACAGCGCAGCGGATTGATCCTGGTGACCGGTCCTGCGAACTCGGGAAAGTCGACCACCCTGGCCGCCATGGTCGACTACCTGAACGACCGCATGAACTATCACATCATCACGCTCGAGGATCCGCTGGAGTTCATCCACACCAATCGGAACTGCTTGATCAACCAGCGCCAGATCGGCGAGCACAGCAGGTCGTTTGCGAGCGCGCTGCGCTCCGCACTTCGCGAGGATCCCAACGTGGTCCTGGTGGGCGAGATGCGTGACAACGAGACGATCTCGCTCGCGCTCACGGCCGCGCAGGTGGGGCTGTTGGTTCTCGCCACACTGCACACGAAGTCGGCCGCCCAGACCGTGAGCCGCATCGTGGATTCGTACTCCGCGGATCAGCAGCCCCAGGTACGTCTCGCGCTCTCCGAGGTCCTCGAGGGCATCTGCTCGCAGCAACTGCTGCGTCGCGCGGACGGCAGCGGGCGCATCGCGGCACTCGAGGTCATGGTGCGGAGCCACGCCATCGCGAACCTCATCCGCGAGGCGAAGTCCCACCTCATCAAGAACGCCATCATGACCGGCAAGAAGGAAGGGATGCAGCTTCTCGATCAGCATCTGCGCGAGCTGATCGCACAGAAAATCGTCACACCGGAAGAGGCTGCCCTCTACTCCGAAGACCCCCAGGCGATCCTCGCCTACGCGTACTCGGGCGTGACTCCCCAAACGGTGAAGCACAGCACATGAAGCAAGAGCGGATCGCCGAGATTCTCCTGCGCCACAGTGTCGTGACCGAGGACCAGATCGAGCAGGCACTGATGCGCCAGAAGTCGCGTGGAGGTCGGCTCGGAACGCATCTGCTCTACCTCAAGGCGCTCACCGAGAAGCAGTTGGTTCAGGCTCTGGCCGAGCAGCACGGCATCCCCGGGGTCGTGCTCCGAGGCCTCGAGATTCCCCAGGAGGTCACGCGGCGCCTGCCTCTCGGCCTCGTCGAAGAGAACCTGATCCTGCCCTTTCGCTACGACGCGGACACGAACACGCTTTGCGTGGCCGTTGCGCATCCGCAGAACGAAGCTGCCCTGACCCGTGCCCGGCGCACGGCTCACGGTGTCGACATCAAGGTCCACGTGGCCGCCGAGATCGTCCTGCGCGATCAGATTGCCAGGCACTACCGCGGCCGCGATCACGGCGTCCTGGACCAGATCATCGAGCTCCCGACGATCTTCGCCGAAGAAGGCGAGGAGGGGGTCCAGACCGCTGTCTCCGAGAGCGAAACGCACTCCGGCAACCCGCGTGTTCTCATGGTCAGCCACATTGCCTTCCTCAGGAACTTTCTCGTCTCCATTTTCGAGCGCGAGGGCATCCACCTCGAGGTCCTGTCGGACGCGGAGGAAATCGCCCATTCCATGCGGCAGGGTGCTGTCAAGCAGATCCTGGTCGACCAGGACATGGAAGATCAGTTCGTGAGCTGGGTGCGGTCCGGGCTTCTCCCGACACCTCGAACCGAGATCTCGGTCTTCACCACGATCAGCGCGGCGTTGCTCGAGAACCCCGCACCTTACAACGCCATGGCGCGGCCCCTCTTGGGATGCCTCCAGCAGCTGGCCACGCACCGCTGTGCCGTGAGCACGTGGAAGCCGCCGTACACACGCATCTGCGACGACCTGCAGCGCACGGCGGGCGCACTCGGCTTCCGGCGCCTGGCCGCGGACGGCCTTCTGATCGCGGCTCACCTGCTCGTCCCATCCGCGAAACCGTTGCCACAGAGCGGCTCCGGACGCTTCGTCCCCGAAGCACTCTCCTTCGGCGAGTTCGAGGAGTCTCTCGAGATCGCGCGTTCGCTGCAGTTTCCGTGGGACGTCGAGTCGTGCCTGCACTCCTTCGCGAACCTCGTCGAGGGTGCCGCGCCCGGGGACCGTACCCGCGACAGCAGCCACAAGGTTTCTCTGGCCGCGCAGATCCTCGCGGTGGTGTGGTACCGATACTCCGCCTTCCGGCACGCCGAACTCCCCGTGGCGACACTCGGGGCCGAGCTGCACCGGCAGGCTTCGCACCTGGCCGCGAGAGGCGTCATCGAAACCTATGTCCGGCTGCTCGTGAAGCAGGCTGGGAAAGCGGGCACGACCACACCGGAGCGAGTCCTCATCGTCTCCCACGAGGACGAGATCACGAAGCAATTGACCTCACACCTGAAGTCCGAAGGCTACTCCGTTGTCCTGGTGGAAGAGCCGGCGGAGGCGGCGCGCCTGCAGGGGCGTTCGCACTTCGGGGCCATCCTCATCAGCCATGATCGCTTCGGAGACCGCGCGCTCGAGCTCTGTCGGTTCGTGCAGGCAAACTCGACGGCCCTGGTCTACGCCCTGTCTCGGGACGGCGATTCCATGCTGGTCCGGCTGCTGCTGGAGACGGGATTCAACGACGTTTTTGTTCCGCCCTTCAACTGCGAGATCTTGGTCTCTCGAATCGGACGGGCTCTGGAAATCCGCGGGCAGCACGAGGAGGCCGCCCGGCGCCAGCCCAGCATCCAGGGGACGCTCGCGCAGCTATCGTTCGTCGATCTCATCCAGGCTCTGACCGGAAGCCAGAGGACGCTGCGCGTCAAACTGGAGCACCCCTCGGGCTTGAGGGCGAGCGTCTACCTGCGCCAGGGTCAGATGGTGCACGCCACGTGCGGCGAGGTGTCCGGAAACGATGCCGTCTACCGCATCATCGGCTGGCGCGACCAGGGCTCGTTCACCACCGAGCCCATCACATGCTTGCCGCCCGAGAACATCACCGTCGCGAATCATTCGCTGCTTCTCGAGGGTTGCCGCCTCCTCGACGAGCGCAGCGCACAGGCCTCGGCACCGCCCGCGCCTTCGCATGCCCCGGAGGCTTCCCGCGACCTCGCCAGGGATCCATCGTAGCCGGCAACCCGCGCGCATGGGACGCCGCACCGCACTCGCTCGAGACTCGTCGGCGCGCCGTGCCGGGCTCGGCTCAGCGCTCGAGAACATCCTGCACCCGGAGCCACGCGACGATGTCGTGACGGTAGTCGATGCGCCGGCCTGCCCACGCGCATTCATGCCTCCC
>JBHHXQ010000253.1:0-5463 GCA_046757105.1 Candidatus Krumholzibacteriia bacterium | reverse complement strand
GCCGGGGGTTGCTTCGTGGCCGAGCTCATTCCGGCTGCATTCGGCACGCTCGTCCATCGGGCTTTCGTGGAGTTCGAGCGTCAGCGCCGCATCTTCGACCTTCCCGAGCGCAAGTTCTACCGCGCCAGGCCGGGCCTGGACCTCGCCGTGCGCTTCCACGGGCAGCCGGCCTCGAACGCGGTGGGTCCGGCGGCCGGGCCGCAGACGCAGATGGTCCAGAACATCGTTCTGTCGTGGCTGGCCGGCGGACGCATCTTCGAGCTCAAGACGGTCCAGATCAACGACCGCCCGCAGATCCCGCGCCCGTGCATCGACGCGACCAACGTCGGCTACAACGTCGAGTGGTCCCAGGAGCTGCGGCTCGAGCGCTCGCTGCGCGAGTACGTCGGAGCTCACATGCTGCTCGAGATGCTTCGTGCAAGTGCCGTCCTCGACGGCGCCTACGAAGACGAAAGCTTCGCGCGCAGCGACTGGATCTTCGACTTCTCGGTGGGCTACGACCTCAAGGGCATCCGGCACCCGCGCGTCGTCGAGTTCATGCGTTCGTGCATGCACGCCGACGGAATCATCGCCGAGCTGCGGCCGCAGATTCCGGCGCGCTACACGGGCCTTCGCGACCTCCCCTTCGAGCGGGACATCGTGCGCAGCGCGACGCTGTCGACATTCCACGGCTGTCCCGCGGATGAGATCGAAGACATCTGCGAGTTCATCCTGCGCCAGATGGGACTGCACGTCACGATCAAGCTGAACCCCACCCTCCTGGGCGTCGAGCGCTGCGAGCAGCTGCTGCACGACGAGATGGGCTACCAGGAGATCCGCGTCGCACCCGAGCACTTCGACGCCGACCTCAAGTTCGACGAGATGGTGCCGATGGTCCAGCGGCTGCAGAAGACTGCCGCACAGCGCGGGTTGGGCCTCGGCGTGAAGCTCACGAACACCCTGGTCATCCGCAACCACAAGACGTTCTTCTCGGACGACGTCATGTATCTCTCCGGCGCGCCGCTGCACGTGCTCACGATGAACATCCTCCGCGACGTCCGCAACGCGCTCGGGCCCGAGTTCCCGATCTCCTTCTCGGCCGGAATCGACGCGCACAATTTCGCGCGCGCCATGTCGTGCAACCTGACACCGATCACCACCTGCACGGACCTGCTGCGCCCCGGAGGCTACGGCCGGCTGCCGCTGTATCTCGTCAACCTCGAGAACGAGATGGAGCGCCTGGGCGTGCGCACCGTCGGCGACTTCATCCTGCGCGTGGAGCACCGGGGCGAGGACGCCGCCCGGCAGGCGATCGCCGAGTTGAAGACCGCGCTGCAGCGCTCCGCGGCCACCTCTGCCATGGATCCGGTGCAGCGCGAGAGCATCCTGGCAGGCGCAGATGACTTCGTGCGCAGGCTCGAGCACCGCGCCTGTGAGGCGATCCGTGGCTCACCCTTCCAGGACGTGCGTGCGGCGCTCGGTGCGGTCTGGAAGACGCGCCCCGACTCGCTGCACTCCGTGCTGCGCAGCGGCCGCGAGAGGTCCGACCTGGAGCAGCTCTACCGGCGCATGGTCGCTCTGGCCGGCATGCTCAACATCGAGCCGGTGGTGGAGCGTACGACGCACGACCCGCGCTACGCAGCCGGACGCAACTCCCGCGTGCCGCGCAAGATCGGCTCGCAGTTGATGCTCTACGATTGCATCAACTGCGACAAGTGCGTTCCCGTGTGCCCGAACGACGCGAACTTCGTGTACCACGCGAAGCCGCAGGAGTTCACGTACGTCAACTACCGCTGGGAGGACGGCACGTTCGTGGAGGAGCCCGGGGCACGTTTCGTCGTGGTCAAGGAGCATCAGATCGCCAACTACGCCGACTTCTGCAACGAGTGTGGCAACTGTGACGTCTTCTGCCCGGAGGACGGCGGACCGTTCGTCGAGAAGCCACGCTTCTTCTCCAGCCTGGAATCGTGGAGCCACGACGACGGCGTCGCTTTCTACGTGCGCCCTGGGCGGCAGAACACCATCTGGGGCCGTTTCGAGGACGGCGCCGAGCATCTCCTGCAGGTCGACCCGGAAACCGGCCACGCCGTCTTCAAGAGCGCCGGCATGGAGGTCGACGTGGACACCACCACACACCGTCCGTCCGGGGCACGCTTCCCGAAGGGCGAGGTCGAAGCGGGCACCCGACTCGACATGCGGGCATACCACGTGCTGCGCACGCTTCTGGACGGGGTTTTATCCCCCGACTTCGTGAACTACATCAACACCCGACGCTTCTAGCGCGCGTCCAGACCTCTTCCCGGCGCGCCGCAGGTTCGAGCGACCCGCGGCAGTTTTCGAGCCGCCGCACGGCGCGTGGCGACGTGCAGCGCCATCCGGGAAGCGGTCGGGACGCGCCGCAAGGAGATGCGCATGGAGTTACCGCGACCCGCCGAGCCAGGCCTGCGTCCCCACGACGCCTTCCCGCCCGGCCACGCCGCGACCGCGGAGCCCGCCTGCTTGGACCGCCCGATCCGGCGCGGCTTCCTCTTCATCGCCGCACTCGTCGTGGTGCTCATGCTGGCGATCTACCGGCCGCTTGCCCAGCCCATTCTGTGGGCCGCGGCGTTCGCGGTACTCGTCTATCCGGCGCACCAGAAGCTGCTGCACCGACTGGGCGGTCGCGCAACGCCGGCCGCGGTGTTCAGCACCGTCCTGTGGTTCTCGGTCGTCGTGGGTCCGAGCCTCGCGGCCGTCGGTCAGCTCATCAGCGAGACGCGCGAGCTGTGGCCGCGCTTGTTCGCGCTGCTCGGCGACGACGTGTTCGAGAACGTGGCCCACTGGGTCGAACGCTCGCCCCTGCGGCGCTTCGCGTACCTGGCCCTCGAGGTGCCGGACGGCGGCGGTGCCGCCGAGCTCCAGGCACGCTTCAAGTCCGCCGTCGACGCTTTCGCCGGCTTCCTTCTCAAGCAGCTCCGCCATCTGACGTTAGGCGCCCCGACGGCCGCGTTCCACATGGTTCTGACCATCGTGACGTTCGGTTTCCTCCTGCGACAGGGGCCCGACCTCTTGCGCGGCTTCAGGGAGCTGCTGCCCATCCATCCGGCGCGCGCCGAGGCGCTGCTGCAGACGGTGAGCATGAGCGTCAACGCGGTTTTCCGAGGCGTGCTGCTGACGGCGGCCTCGCAGGGCGTCCTGGCCATGCTGGGCTTCCTGGTGGCCGGGGCGCCGGTGCCGGTGCTTCTCGGCTTCCTGACCATGATCGCATCGCTCATCCCGTTCGTGGGTGCGGTGGCGGTGTGGATGCCAACGGCGCTCGGCATGTACCTCGCCGGCAGGGTCGGCGCGGCGATTGGCCTGGCGTTGTGGGGCTCGCTGGTCGTCAGCCTCGTCGACAATCTGCTGCGCCCGTACTTCATCCGGCGAGGCATGCGGCTGCCGACGTTGTGGCTCTTCCTCGCACTCATCGGCGGCCTGCAGACCTTCGGCTTCCTGGGTCTGGTCCTGGGCCCGGCCGCGCTCGCCCTCTACCTGGCCTGCTTCCGGATCTACCAGCAGGACCGCAGCAGCCGTGTGCTCGACGCCCAACCTGCCGAAGCGCAGCCGCGCGGTTGAACGAGGGCCGCGCAGCGAGACGCTACCTGCTCGAGCCGCAGCGCCAGCACACAGGCATCGACCGGGGCCCGCCGCCGGGAATGCCGGCAGCACGGTCACGCCTCCCCGGACAACGCCCCAGGCGAGAGATTGGGAACCCGGGGGGCAGGATTTCGTCGCCGCGCATCCACCCGGCCCGCTCGGCTTGCAGAACGTCTGCCGGTGGGGACCCGCGTGGGACCGGCGAGTCAGCCGCGGCGCCGATCCCGACCAGCCCCCCGGGGGGCCGCTCGGCACCTGCCGGGGACCCGCGTGGCACCTCGACGGCGGCTCGCTCACTTCCGGGGACTGCGCCCGCGGCGGCATCCGCACAACTTCGAGAATCCTCTCACGACATCGTCGTAGCTCCTTGACTAACCAAGCGTTTTGGGTTAGGGTCACTCATCAATCGTTGAAAGACGACGTGCGATTCCGGGCGCCCCCTGGGTCTCAGATGATGCCCCGCCAGCGAGGCACCAGGGGGAGTCTGCTTCCCGCGCCCCGCGCAGCGTCACGAACCCGGGCATCGGCTGTCTGGGACATCATCTGGCCTCCCCGGAGGTTCCGGGGGGTCACAGATTCAACACCCAACACGCAGCGAAGCGGGAACCTTGCGCCTCGATGCCCAGCTCATCCATCGATCCTCGCGGACGCCGGACGATCGTTCCGGGCTCCGATCCAGCGACCGCCGTTGCAGTCTCTTCGGAGTCACGCTGCAACATCTCAGCCGGCCCCAGATCCCCTGTAGACCTCGCTTGCATGGCCCTGCCCCCCGCACACGTGCCGCCATGCAAAGGGAAAGGAGACTGTCAATGAACAAATGGAATATGGGACTTTCCCTCGTGTTCTGCCTGCTTCTCTTGGCGCTCGTGCCGGCGGAGAACCGGGCTTCGACCTGCCGGCAGCGCAACGTCGCGGATCTCACCGCGATCTCGGAGTTGATCCTCGTCGGTCAAGTGGTCTCCGTGATCGATGGGTTCGATTCCGGCGTCCCCTACACGGAAGTCACCCTCGACGTCCAGCGATCGCTCAAGGGTGCAGTCGAAGGGCGCTACACGTTCCGTCAGTTTGGACTCCTCGCACCGCGCGATCTGGGCAACGGCCAGACGTGCCTCGTCGTGACGCCCGATGGCTGGTCGACGTACCAGGCCGGCGAGGAGGTCGTCGTGTTCCTCTACAAGAGAGGCTCGCAGACGGGCCTTCGCACGACGGTGGGGTTGGCGCAGGGGAAGTTCGCGATCGAGAACGGGCGGGTTTCCAATTCCCTGAACAACGCTGGCCTGTTCCAGGGCGTCCCGGTGGGCGGCCGTCCGCTTTCGCAAGCACAGCAGAAGATGCTCCTAGGGGAGAAGGGTGCCGTCGACGCGGAAGCCTTCATGTCGTTCGTCGAGAAGGCCGTGGAACAACGGTGGTTCGATGAAGTCGTGGAGGAAGAGCAATGAGAACACGGAAACTCAACCTGCGGTTCCTCCTCGGCCTGGCGCTCGGCGCGCTGCAGTACGCGCCCGCGGCGCACGCGGGTGGACCTCTTCTCCTCTCCAGTCCCGGAACGCCATACGCCTGGGGCACGTCCGCGGTCGACGTCTACACCGATCTGGGAGACCTGGGGCCCTTGGCGAATGCCACGGCGGACGCGCTGACGTCTTCCAGCGTCGCGGAGTGGAGCGCCGTCTCCACCGCGAACTTCTCGGCAGCCGTGGCCGGAGAAATCCTGGTCGGCGGCACGCCGACGGACATCGACATGTCGAACGCCGGCGCCATTGTCGGCACGTTCAACGGCGGTGGCATTCACGTAATCTATGACGATGACGGGACGATTCTCTCCAACTTCTTCGGGGCGCCCCCCGGGGTCCTGGGCATCGCGAGCCCGGA
>JBHHXQ010000252.1:0-5467 GCA_046757105.1 Candidatus Krumholzibacteriia bacterium | reverse complement strand
GCTCGCCTACGAGGACGACGAGGTGCGAGCGTGGGCCGAGGAGTCGGGCGTGCCCGGCGTCGGGCTGACCCGCGTAGTCGACGTCGTCCAGATCGACGGTGGCCAGGGCGACTTGGAAGATGCGCCTGACAGCGATGTCCGTCTAGCGTCATGAACCACAAGCACGGCCACGCTCGGCGAGGGAACGTCGATCCGCTGTCCCGATACCGGCGGCTCAAGGCAGGGTGGCCAGCAGAAAGGGCGCTCTCGTGCGGTTGATCGCGACCTCCGATTGGCACTTGGACTGGATGACCGCCGGGGTGTCTCGCTTCGACGACACCTCGGCGGCCGTCATCGAGTCGACGAAGGCGGCGGTCGACCAGGGGGAGAAGCACGCGGACCGCACGATTGCGGACGCATACCTCTTCCTCGGCGACCTCACCGACCTCTTCGGACTCCAGCAGGCCGATCATCACCCGCGGCTCCATGGCCGCCACGACACGGTGGTCGCCGTCGTCCCACACGACGACGTTGCACGGCAGCATCACGCCCACGTGCGGCTCGGCCTCCAGCGCCCGGCGCGCCAGGTGTGGGTTGCAGGCGCCGAGAATCGTGTACGGCTTGTACTCGACGTCGAGCTTCTTCTTCAGGGTCTCCTTGACGTCGATCTCCGTGAGGACACCGAATCCCTGCTCTCCGAGCAGCTCGGTCACGCGCGCGATGGCATCGTCGAAGCTCCGTCGCGTGCTCACCTCGAACGAGTACGTCCCGACGGTTTCCATTCGAGTCACCTTTCTGCAGACATGACGTTTCCGGCCTGGAGCGTACACGGAAGGACCACGACGTCCAACCTCCGTCCGATCCTCGGCCGAGGGACGCGGTGCGCCCGCCGCCGGGCAGCCCCGGCGCTCCTACGGGCAGGCCCGGTGCGGACTGCGCACCAGCGTGCCGGCGAGCTGCCGATAGCTGGCCGGGGACGCGAGGAGCTCACGGTACGTGCGGCGACCCGTGATGACGTCGACCATGGCTTCGCAGAACGCTGGCCCGAACCGGCGGAAGAGCCAGGCGCGGCACGCCCCGGAGCGGTACACCGCGCTGGTGAGAAGCCGGGCCAACCGCAGCTCGGGCAGGATCTCCTCCCGGATGCGTGCGTCGTACGTCTCGCGCACGCGGCCGGGATCCAGTTTCCCTTCGCACAGCGCCTGCGCGGCCAGGCGGCCGCTTCGGATCGCCCCGCTGATTCCCTCGCAGGTGAGCGGATCCACGAATCCGGCCGCGTCGCCGGTCAGGAGGACGCGCCCGCGCGCGAACGGCCCGGATCTCGGGGCCACCGGAACCAGTGCTCCGTGGCACTCCATCCCGAGCCCGGTCGGGATCCCGAGGCCCTGCAGATGGCCTTCGAGCAGCCGGCGGAGATCGAGCCGTCCGCGCCGCATGCTGAGGATTCCCACCGAGAGGTGACTCCTCTTCGGAAGCACCCATGCGTAGCCGTGCGGAATCGTGCCGAAGTCGAAACGCGCGACGCCCGCGTGGCGCTCGAGCACCCGGGGCTCGACACGCAGCTCCCCTTCGAGCGCGGGGATGCACGCCGGGTGGTTGCTCCAGCCCGCCCACCGTGCCACGCGGCTCGTGCAGCCGTCCGCGGCGATGACGAAGCGGGCGCGAATGGAGCCGGTGCTCGTTCGCAGCAGCAGCCCGTCTCGCTGCATCGTCATCCCGAGTGCTGCACACCTCGCCCGGACGACGGCACCTTCCCTGCGGGCTGCCGCACACGGGCGGGCATCCAGTTCGGCGCGCATCGTCGTCCAGAGAATCGGCTCCTCGCGCCGCACCACGAAGTGCAGGCCGGCATCGCGGATGTGGAGCTCTGCCGCATGACACTCTCGGCCGCCAAGCGCTGTCAGGTCGATGCCGGCCAGCTCGGCGGCACGGCGCACGACACCGCCGCCACACGTCTTGTAGCGCGGCAGTGCATGTTTCTCGACCACGACGACCCGCAGCCCATGGCTCGCGAGGCTGCGCGCCGCCGCGCACCCCGCAGGACCGCTCCCGACGACGACGACGTCCGCCACCGTGGTGGAACGGGTGGAATCCGAGTCGTCCAAGACGCATCCTCCGGCCACGTCCTCGGTCCGTCCAGCGCAGCTCTTGCGTTTTCGCCGAATCTTGCCGACCCTTGCCGACTCTACCACGGCTTGACCGCACAGCCATCAGCACCTACTCTTCGCGAACCGAGCAAGGAGTCCAGCCATCCATGATCGAAGCGCGCAGCCTCACGAAGGTCTTCAAGGACCGCAAGCGCGGCGAAGTCCGCGCCGTCCAGGATGTCAGCTTCACCTGCAAGCCGGGTGAGATCTACGGGCTGCTGGGCGCGAACGGCGCGGGCAAAACGACGACCCTGCGCATGCTCGCGACCATCCTGCAGCCCACGTCCGGCACCGCCAAGGTCGCCGGGCACGACATCGTCCAGCACCCGGAGCAGGTGCGCACCCAGGTGGGGTTCCTCTCCACGGCGACGGCTCTCTACGGCCGGCTCTCCGCGCGCGAGATGGTGGACTACTTCGGCCGTCTCAACGGGCTGCGGGGTGACGGGCTGGATCGGCGCCGTGCAGAGCTCTTCCGGCTCCTGGGAATCGAGGAGTTCGCCGACCGCCGCTGTGACAAGCTGTCGACGGGCATGAAGCAGAAGGTGTCGATCGCACGAACGCTCGTCCACGATCCTCCCGTCATGGTTTTCGACGAACCGACGGTCGGGCTGGACGTGATGGCGGCGCGCACCATCGTCAGCTTCATCCGCGATTGCCGCAGCCGCGGCAAGACCGTCATCTTCTCGACCCACGTCATGAGCGAGGCGGAGAAGCTGTGTGACGTGGTCGGAATCATCCACGACGGCAGGCTTCTGGCCGAAGGCACACTGGACGAGCTGCGCCGGAAGAGCGGTCATTCCGACCTCGAGGACATCTTCGTGGAAACGGTGGGAGCCGAAGCATGAACCCGTCTCAAACAGGCCTGGTCTACCGCAAGGAGCTGCTCGACACGTTGCGCGACCGCCGCACCCTGATCTCCATGATCGTGGTTCCGATGATCGTGATTCCGGGAATGATGTTCGGGATGGGCGAAGCCGCGATCAAGTTGTTCAAGAAGGCAGCGTCGGAGAGCGCGCCGGTCATGATCCTGGGCGAGGATCACGCTCCGTCCGTGGCGGAGAAGATCCGCCAGCACCGCCTCCTGGAAGTGGTGCGCCCGGCCGACGACTACGTCTCCAGGATCGAGGACAAGGAGCTGCGCGCGGCCGTGGAGTTTCCGGCGGACTTCGAGCGGCAGGCCGATTCCGGCCAGACGCCGCCGGACCGCGCGGTGAAGATCTACTACTACGACGAGGAGGTGCGCTCCGAGCTGGCGCGCCGGAACATCGAGCACATTCTGGAGGAATACAAGGACACGCTCGTGGAACGGCGGCTGGCGGAGCGCGATCTGGATGCCAGCGTTCTGCAGCCGTTCGAGGCCCGGGCCGAGAACGTGGCCTCCGCGGAGAGAGTCGGGGGAGCGACCGTGGGCGGCTTCATCCCCTACATCATCATTCTCTTGACGCTCACCGGAGCGATGTACCCCGCCATCGACCTGACGGCGGGAGAGAAGGAGCGCGGGACGATCGAGACCATCCTGGCCAGCCC
Source organism: Candidatus Krumholzibacteriia bacterium (assembly GCA_046757105.1). Lineage (GTDB taxonomy): Bacteria > Krumholzibacteriota > Krumholzibacteriia > JBHHXQ01. The sequence goes on along the minus strand of JBHHXQ010000252.1, from coordinate 1,814 downwards.
GGTGTCGAGAGCTTCGCTGGCGACCGGCAAGTTCCTGACCGTGCTGACCGCGTCTCTCTGCACCGCCCTGCTCTCCCTGGCGTCGCTGGCGGTCTCGTCGCGCTTCTCCTCCTCGCTCGGCGGGGCCATGGACGAGGCGATGTCGTTCAGCGTGACGCTGAGCGGCAAGAACATCGTGGCCATGCTGGTCATGGTGCTTCCCGTCGCGGTGATGTTCTCTGCGGCTCTTCTTGCCATCGCCCTGCTGGCCAAGAGCTACAAGGAGGCGCAGAGCTACATCTCGCCGCTCATGATCGTCGTCATCCTGCCGGCCGTCTCGGCGATGCTCCCGGGCATCGAGCTCGACAATCGGCTCGCTCTCGTTCCCATCCTGAACGTGAGCCTCGTGAGCAAGGAGCTCATCACGGGCATCTACCACTGGAACCTGATCGGCCTCATCTTCGTGTCGTCGTGCGCCTACGCTGCGATCGCTCTCGCGGTCGCCGGCATGGCCTTCAGACGCGAGTCCGTTCTCTTCCGCACCTGACCCCTCCACGCTGCTGGCTCCTCACGTGGCCCGGCGTCCCGAGCCACTTCGCCGCCGGGCGGCATCCGGCTGGCGGCGCCGGCCAGATCGTTGCGAACCGAAATCAACATACCAAACTTGTCTGCAAAGTTGATCGATTGACGCCCGCAAACCGATCCGTCTACCTTTTCACAGGCCTCGGGAGTTGGCATGGGTGAGCATTCCGTGCGTGGGCAGCTCGAGGGCGGCGAGCTCCGCGCCTACATGGGGCGCCTGCTGACCGACCTCCAGGCGCTGGAACGGCTCCTCGCCGAAGGCCGGGTCGAGGAGGGCGTCCGGCGCGTCGGCGCCGAGCAGGAGCTGTTCCTCGTCGACAGGCAGTGGCGCCCGGCGCCGGCGGCGCTCGAGGTGCTCGAGAGGTTCCAGGATCCACACGCCTCGACCGAACTCGGACTGTTCAACCTCGAGCTGAACCTCGAGCCGGACGGCTTCGGGGGCTCGTGTCTGCGAAACTTGGAGCAGCAGCTCGACCGGCTGCTGGGCCGCCTCCGGAAGGCGATCGCGGATCTCGATCTCGAGATCGTCCTCACCGGCATCCTGCCGACGATCAGCAAGTCGTGCCTCGACCTCGACATGATGACCCCGCTGCCTCGCTACCGGGCGCTCAACGAGGCGGTCGGCAGTCTGCGCGGCAGCGACCACGAGCTGTACATGAAGGGCCTGGACGAGCTCAGCTTGAAACACGGGTCCGTCATGCTGGAAGCGTGCAACACCAGCTTCCAGGTGCATTTCCAGGTCGGCGCCCGGGAGTTCCCCAATCTGTACAACATCGCTCAGGTCGTGGCCGCGCCCGTCCTCGCCGCGGCGACCAACTCACCGATGCTCTTCGGCAGGCGTCTCTGGCACGAGACGCGGATCGCGCTCTTCCAGCAGGCCGTGGACACGCGCACCTCGGACCGCAGCCTGCGCGAGGGCACGCCGCGCGTCACCTTCGGTCAGCATTGGATCCAGGAATCGGTGCTGGAGCTGTTCCGGGAGGACGTTTCGCGATTCCGCGCACTGGTGGGCTCCGACGACGACGACGAGGACCCGATGTCGAAGCTGGACCGTGGCGAGGTGCCCGAGCTGCGCACGCTCTGCACCTACAACAGCACGGTTTATCGCTGGAACCGCGCCTGCTATGGAATCACGGATGGGAAGCCGCACCTGCGCATCGAGAACCGTGTGCTCCCGTCCGGCCCCACCGTGCTCGACGAGATCGCCAACGCCGCCTTCTGGTTCGGGCTGATCAGCGCGTTTGCATCACGCT
>JBHHXQ010000251.1:0-5469 GCA_046757105.1 Candidatus Krumholzibacteriia bacterium | reverse complement strand
TCGGACCCGCCGTGCTCGACCCGCCGCGGCTCCATGCCGGACCCGCCGTGCTCGAGACGCCGCGGCTCCAAGGTCGCTCCCGGCTCGACGAGTTCGAGCTCCGAGGCGGGCTCACGCGGAAAACCGGAATCGCTGCTCGACACACGCTCCGCCGCACTGCGGTTCCCGCGTGCAGCCTCGATCCGTTCACGTCGCAGGCCCTCCATCACCGCCGACGCCGAACGCAGAACCGTCTCGACCTCCTGCAGCTCCGCGAGCGTGTACTCGTCCCCGGGCTGCTCCTTGGAGAGGAACACGAGCAGCTCGGTGTTCTCGCCGCAGGTCACGGGAGCCACGACCTCGCAGTTCAGCTCGGCCAGGACCTCCTCTTCGCTGTCGGCGAGCTGTTCCGTGCAGAGGTCGAAGAGAAAGCCCGGCGCCCCATGCTCACGCAGCCTGCGCGCGAGAGCACCGTGGGCGGCCAGGCCGCGCTCGAAGTCGATGCCGTGGCGTGTCACCAGGTAGTACTTGTCGTCCGCGTGCTGTTCGAAGACGTGGATGCGCGAAGCCAGCTTGCGCTCACGCAGCACGCGAACCAGACATTCCTGGAGCTCGCCGACGCTGCTGGCGCGTTCCAGTGTGTCGCTGCCCGCCTGCGGCGTGCCACCACCGGCGTACGGCATGTCGCTGCCCGCCTGTGGCGTGCCACCTCCTCCGGGGTGCGGCTTGAGCACGTGCACGTGCTGGCGCGCTCCGGATTCCTCGAGCACGATGGGGGGAGCGGGCCGTGGCCCCGGGAAGTCGTTGCTCATGATCACGTCGTCCGCCTGGACGCCCGGAGGCACAGCACTCCCGACGCGAGCATCCGGATTCGCCCCCTGGAGAAGAAGAGAGCGGTCCTTCGGGCGGACCGCCGCGATGGCCTGCTCGAGTGTGGTCTGGATCGGTGGCGGCTGCAGCGCGTGATCCGCGTACAGGAAACCACGCACAGTCGGAGAGGTCACACGGAACGCGGTCTTGAAGCCGCGTGCGGCGCGCTGCGCGGCGAACTCGTTGAGCAGCCGCGCCGAGCCCCCACCCAGGGAATCGACGTCGGAGAGATCCAAGACGACGCTCGGGAGGTCGCGACGCAGGCATTCCTGCGTCAGCCGAACGAGATACGATCTCGCGCGGGGGCCCAGCGACCCGGAGATCCGGAACACCGTGACCTCCGGGTCACTGCAGGGCATCCGCGCGAAGCGCGTCTGCGGAACGGCATCCCGACCGCCCATGAAGCGTCCCTTCGCCGATCAACCCACTTCCTCGGCCAGCCATTTGTCGAGAACGTTCTTCAAGAAACGCCACTCACTGCCGACCTTCTTCGCCGGGATCTTGCCTTCCTTCGCCAGACGGCACACCGTCTTGACGTGCATCTTCAGGTATTCGGCCGCCTCCATCGACGTCATGACGGCGTTCGTTCCCTCGTCGCCGCCGATGTAGATGTTGGCGTATTCACTCGTCTTCAGCTCGCTCATGGCCTTCCCCTGCCTTGATCTAGGTGACTAACAACCTCGAGTTCCACCCCACACGATCCACACGCACTCACACCTTCACGACCCATCCGTGAGCCGTTTGACAACCGTCGTCAGCTCCTCTCGTTGCACCGGCGAGCGCACGAAGTCCGCCGCGCCAAGTTGCTGCACCACCAGGTGCGACTGCTCCCCGGCATGGGAGAGAACGAGCAGAACCGGGATGTCGGCGAACTGGCTCGTCCTACGCCGGTGCTCCGCGATCCGCTGTGCGTTCATCTCCGGCAGCCGCAGGTCGCAAACCAAGAGGTCCACGGGCTCCTTCTCCAAGACATCCATGGCGTCGTCGACCGACCGCACCCCCACGGTCCGGTACGCACCTTCACCGAGCAGACCTGTGATCGTCACGCGCTCCACTTCGGAGCTGTTCACCACCAGAACCGTGTGGCCGGTTCCGGGCTCCGCCCTCTGGTCGCCGCCGCTATTCGTGCTTGCGGCCGGGGTCTGTGCGCGTCTTCCCAGCAGAGCGCCCACGTCGAGAAGCGGCCAGCGACCGTCCGGAGTCTCCAAGCTCCCGGCCCACGGTCCCTCCGGGCCGGGTCGGCGCTCGCCGCTCGTGGACCGCACCGGTCCCGAGGCGAAGATCGCGGCCCGCCGCTCGAAGCTCCCCACCACCACGACCAGCCCGCGCGCCAGCTCGTCGTAGCTCACGTCGCGCAGCACGAAGGCCAGGTGCAGGACCGGGTAGCGCGTGTCGCCGATCTCCACGAAGGCCCCAGCTTGATCCTGCTTGGCGCGCACCTCGGAGAACTCATGGATGGCGTCGATCCCCGAAGGCGGCAACGCGATCTCGTGTGCGCCCACTCGAACGATCGTCCCCGCGGTGCTCTCCGTTGCACGCGGCAGCGAGACGCGGAACCGGCATCCGGGAACCTGCTGCGGCTCCACCCAGACGAGCCCCTGCAACGCTTCGACGAGAGGTCGCGTGCGTCGCAGGCCCGGATAGCGTCCCAGGACGTCGTCGTCGCTCGCGCCCGAGCGCGGTTCGCGCGCGGCACTCGGATCCCGCACCTCGACGACAAGACGTTCCGAATCGACACGCAGGACCGTGTCGATGTGCGCCGCGCCACGCGCTTGGACGATCAGGCTGTCGGACCACAGGTTGCGCAGTATCTCGAGAAGCGCGCCGCCAAGCTCGTCATCGACGGGGTCCAGGACACCCGTGGCACGAAGTCCCAGACGCACACCGCGCTCACGAGCCTCATCCAGCACCTCCTGTGCCGCAGCCGCCACGAGATGCCGCAATCCACCCTCACAGTGGTTTCGAAGGCCCTCCTCGGATTCATGCGCGTGGTTCGCGCCCGGCGCTGCCCCCGCATCGAGCGCCCGGCCCAGCGCGGCGAGCTCGCCCTCCAGTACCCGCAGGCCAACCGCCAGCGCGTCGGGAACCGCCCGCGACCCCGCTGCCGCACGCAGCGTTCGGACCCTGCCGACGAGCACCTGCACCGATTGAACGACGCTTCCCGACGCGGCGCTTTGCGACATGTCGCGTTGCGGATCGGGAACCGCGGCGGGCTCGAAACGCTTGGCTTCCTCTCGACGCCAAGAAGCCAGACGAGCCTCGACGCGAACGAGCTCGTTGGCGTCCGGATTCCCGTCGCCGCGCCCGATCGCTCCGAGGTACGACGACTCGACCTCTGCAGCCTCGTGGAGGACAGACTCCAGGCGTCCCGACCATGGGACCTCGCTCGACTCGACGTCCTCGAGAAGATGGAACAGGCGGCCGAGGAAACCCTGGAAGACATCGAGACCGATCAGCGACGCGCTGCCGCGCAGCGCCCGCGTCACGGCCGAGGCGCGCCGCACATCCCCCAGGTCTGGCGGCTCGCCGTGACCGAGGAGCGCCTGCAGGCTCTCCAGGTGCTCGCTGCCCTGCGCCGCAAACGCCAGCAGGTCTGCCGTCTGACGTGTGGCGCTCACTCCTTGAACTCCACGGCTCCGAGCGAGCGCAGATCGACGACGGGCTCGTCCCCGGTGCTCCCGTCCGGCTCGGGCTCGAAGAGCAGCGAACCGTCGGGGAGCTCCTCCGGTGCCTGTCCCGGATCCGTATCGTAGGTCACCTCGACCCGGTCCTCCGACTCGACCACCGGGCGCCCCACGAAGTGCGGGAAGTCGAGGTCCTCGAAGCGTGGCTCGCGTCCGCCGAGCCCCGGGACCTGCTCAGCCGGAGGCGCAGCCGAAACTCCCGGTGGCTCGGCGAACGGCCTCGACTGGAACGAAGAGGGTTGGTGCGGCGCCGAGCCCCGCGGAGGCCCGCCCGCGTCGGGGAGACCCGAGGGCAGCCCACTCGACATCGATGTGCCGCCGTGCGAGGCAGCTCGTGAGTCGGGTTGCGGGCCGAACCGCTCGGGGTCACGCGCCTGGAAGGGCGACGGCGACATGCCGGCACTCGATGCGCTCGTATCGGCCCCTGGAACGGTGTCGCCGCCGGCCCACTCGCTGAAGCGGACCGCGTCGGGAGTCGGCTCGCCGGGCCGTGGCGACCCGGCAGCCACCGGAGTTCCCCCAGCAACCGGCCGGCCCTGGGGCCCGAATGCGCCCGGTGCCGCGGGCGACACCCGTGCCAGCTCGTCGACGCCGCGAGGCTCTGCATGCGGCAACGTCTCGGGCCGCAACGACGAGCCGGAGAACTGCACTGCGTCGCTGAACGTCCTGGGGGGCGATTGCGGTCGTGCCGCGGCGTCCGGAGCGTCCGAAGCCGGCGAGGTCCCGGCACCCAGGCGCTCGGCCAGCGCCTTCGCCTCCGCGGCGGCGGACTCGACCGCCACGGCCTGCGGCGCACCTTCGCCTCCGGGACCCCTGAGCCGTTGCAGATCGTGCTCGAGCCTCCCCAGACGCACCGAGAGCACCTCGATGTCCTGACGTGCAGCACTGGCATCGTTCACCATCACCATCACGTCGTCCGTGTCCAGCTGGAGCAGTTCCACGGGTTCGGACGGCTCGGCGGCAGAAGCGCTCGTCGCCTCGGCGGCGCGCACGCGCTCCACGAGAGCATTCCACAGCGTCGTGACCTTCTGCCCGAACTCGCCGAGAGGCTCTTCACGCATCGGCCCCAGGCTGCTGGCGCTGCGCTCCATTCCGGAGACGAGCCCGCTGATCTCATCGTGCAAGGTCTCGATCTGGCCGCAGAGCTCGTGCCACTGCGATTTCTCGGCCATCAGCATGTTGACCAGATCGTGCAACTCGGGGACCCCAGCGAACTCGTGCAGTATTCCCGGGTCGCTATGGTCGATCTCGAGCGCACGCTGCACGAGAGATCGATACGCGGACACGGAGCGCGACTGGCTGACCGCGGCGGCGACCGCGATGTGTGCGGTGATCGCGATGGCCGCCAGGGCCCCGAACAGGATGAGGACCTCCAACGCCTGGCTGCTCGCCATCAGAGCCTGGAACCCCTCGCCGCGTAGCTCGACGAAGTACGTACCCACTCCCAAGCCCACGACCAGGACGAGGGAGGATGCGATCGCCGCAACCGAATGCGGCGACGGTGACCTGGAAGAACGCTGCTCGCCCATCGAGTACCTGCCGTGTGGAGGCCCCATGAACCACAGCCGCACGGAGAAGCCTTCTACACCCCGTTGCGGCCGCATGAAGGCCTAGCGGTCGCTGCGATCTCGCAAACCATGTGCCAGGGAGACAATCAGGGAAACCACGTAGTCCGGGGACATTATGAACGCCACCTGGAAGCAGGACCGCGTGCCCGGAGCCGATCCCTGCGTCGGGAGGTCGAACGAGCCGCGTCAGGATCGGACGTGCAAGATGCCACGACGGCTGCATTCGGCACGCCCTGAAGGGGGGCCCGAGAGGCGCCCGTGGCACCGCCGCTGCGGTTGCGGCGTACGCCGGAATCTTGCCCGCGGCGGATGATTTTCTTTAATTCGGGTGAGCGCGGACGTGGATCGAATGGGCGCCTATGCGAGGC
>JBHHXQ010000250.1:0-5474 GCA_046757105.1 Candidatus Krumholzibacteriia bacterium | reverse complement strand
GAGGCCATGGTCGAGTGGCTCTGCTACGAGGTCCTCCCCGAGGGGAACGGTCGCACCAACAATCTGAACGACGCGCTGTGGAAGACACGACCGCTGTCGAGCCACTCGACGTACCTCGAATGGGCGCAGTTCCGCTTCGGGAGCCCGCTGGCCGCGTACCTGCATCGGCACATCGCGGGCGAGTTCGGGTACAACCTCGGGTTCCAGTCCGACAAGGTGGCCACGGTCCTGTGGAACTCGTCGCTGCCGGTGGTCGATCCGGGAACCCTCCTGCCGGACGGCAAGCTGTTCCGGGATCGGGGCATCTACTTCTACCGCAGCGGCTGGAAGAGCGGCGCCACCGGCAACGAGATCCTCTTCTCCTTCTACTCGGGCAAGTTCTACGGAGGTCACGCCCAAGAGGATCAGAACCAGTTCACCCTCTATGCGTACGGCGACCGCTTCGCGCTCGACTGCGGCGCCGTGGGCGCCGCCGACGGCCCAAAGCAGAGCGAGACCCACAACTTGGTCCTGATCGACGGGGCCGGCCAGCACAATGCCGGGAACTCGATCGGCACGGACGGCCGCATCACTGCCTCGCTCCTCTCCCCGTTCGCCGACTACGTGCGCGGCGACGCCGAGCCGGCCTACGACACCTACAGCCCCTTCAACGCACCCGGGGTGCCGTTTCCCGGCTCCGACTGGAGCTGGGGCTACGACGGCGGCAACCCGGTGGAGCGCGCCGACCGCCTGGTCGCGGTCGTCAAGGGACCAGCCGCCCCGCCCTACGTCCTGATCGCCGACGACGTCGCGAAGGACTCCCTGTCGCACACCTACGACTGGCTGCTCCACACCGACCAGGGCAACACGATCGAGATGAGCTCGAACCCGGTCGTCGTCCAGGGCGGCAGGAGCTTCCTCGACCTGTACTTCGCGAACCCACAGCCGCCGGCGCTCTCGTTCAGCGCCGCCCCGTATGTGCACGGCGGAGAGGATCCCGAAACGCTGCGCTTCGTGGCGCAAACGCAGGCCGCCGCGCCGCGCTTCTTCGTCGCGCTGGTGCCGCGCGACTCGAGCCTGGTGCCGCCGCTGTACCAGGCCACGCCGGCCGGTTCGGCGACGAAGCTGCTTCTGGACTGGGGAGCGGTGCAGGACCACGCCCTGTTCAATCCGGAGCGCACGTTCCTCGCCGACGTGCTGGCGACGGACGGAGTCCTGGCCGTGGTCCGTCTCGAAGGACCCAGCACGAGTCGCTGGCTGCTGGCCGAAGGCAACAGCCTGAGCTACAACAAGACCCCACTCTTGATGCTCTTCGGCGGCACGGGAAGCGGCGCCCTCAGTAACGGCGTGGTCCACTTGAGCCGCGACGACCTCGCGTTCCTGGCCTACGCACCGGGCGTGCAACAGGTAGAGGGACCGCAGGGCCCCATCTCCTTCGTCGTCTCCGGCGACTACGTGATGAGCCCGCCGACCGCCGTCGGACGAGCGCAGCCACCCGGGCCGGTCGCCGCTCTCTGGCCGGCTGCGCCCAACCCCTTCAACCCCGGAACCCTCATCCGTTTCGAGCTCCGGGAGCCGGGCTTCGTCAGCCTGCGTATCTACGACGTCGGGGGGCGTGTGGTGCAGACGCTAGTCGAAGAACCGCTCTCCGGCGGTCCCTTCCGCGTCCATTGGGATGGGACGGATGCTCTCGGCCACCCGCAAGCATCGGGTGTCTACTTCGTCGAGCTCCGGGCGGGCTCGGAGAGGCACGCGCGGAAGATCATCCTGGCGCGCTGAGGTCCGCGGCGAGGTCGCTGCCGCGCCGCTCCCGTGCGGCGCTCAAGAGCGGTAGACGACGCGGTCCGGGTACTTGCGGCAGAGCGACTCGATGACGTGACAGTTCCAGCACACAGGGTGGTGCGTCTGCAGAACCTCAGGGAGCTTCTCGGCCGGAATCTCGCGCAGCTCGAACGTGCGGCGCTCCGAATCCATCAGGGCCGGTTTGTGCCTGTACCATTCGAGCGTCTCGATCGGCTTGCTACAGAGCGCGCACTTCTTCCCCTCGTACCAGTTCGCCAGCATCGTGCGAACGAGGCAACCTTCCGGCGCGACCTCGATCTGCTCGAGGCACCCCTGCCCGCACCCCGAGCGCTCGGGCCAGTCGGTACAGCTCCTCAGGGTCAGGCTGTGCCCGCCACGCAGAGCTGCGAATGCGGCCTTCTTGGCGTCCACATGCACCGCCGCGACCTGTTCCGTCTCGGGACACGTGATGACCCGCGTGCCCCGGAACCTCCAGTAGGCACGACCGAAGGTGCGAAAGAAGGCGTAGAGCGCGCCGAGCAAGACGGCGGCGCCGAGAATGTAGACGACGGTCACGACCCACCTCCCCGCGAGAGTCCATCCGGAAGATACGCGGACCGGCCCCTTCCCGGCAGCTCCCTGCAAGATCGCGCCCTCAAGTCAAAAGACTTCACCCACCGGTTGAGTCCGTTGATCATGCTTCACCCCCCTCGAGGCGTGCTCTCGGCTCAACCGTGAGTGCTCGTCCTGCACCACATGGCCTTCTCCAGGCCTCTCCAGCTCGATCCGCTCTCGAGGACCTTGAAGGCCAAGAGGCCGTGGCCCCTGGGCGGGTCGACGACAAGACATGGGGGATCTGTTTGACGGGCTCGAGCCCACCGGTCAGACGAACGGCTCTCCGTCTTCGGAACCCTCACCAATGAGCTTCTTCCGAGCGTCTCGCCCGGGGTTTTCGAGTGCTGTGCCACGAGGTGCGCGGCCGCAAGTCGATCACCAGAGCGCGAGCAATCCCTAGACCTGGGAGCGCAGGCTTGGAGCGCGCGCAGCGCCCCTGCGCGCGCTCCGTCCCCCACGCGCTCGCTCAGACTGTTGCACACCGTCCGGGATCTGGTCGACGTCGTGGTATGCCAGCGCGTTCGCACCAATCATGCTCCCGCAGAGGGTTGCCTGACGATCTGGGGCCACTGCTCATCTGCAGCGAGGCGGGCCGCGGTGACCGACTCCTCGTGGACTTCCAGACCGACGCAAATGGTAGACTCCGGGATGGTGGACCCGTCCTCTTGGAGCGACCGGCGCAGTCACCCGTGCCTCTGCTGGCGGCAAGATCAATCCACCACTCCGAGACTCGGGTCCGGCCGTGGCAGGAGTTCCGATGCCCCGGGCTCGGCGGGTTGGAGTTCACCCAATCGAACGGGCTCGAGGATCCCGGACGGACTGGACGGCCTGCGGTTTGTGAGCACGCCCCCCTGTACCGGTGGGGCAGTTCCGGGCATCACGGCAGACCCGGAGGCACGCATTTGCGCCGGCACCGATGTTGTGCGCTCTTCGTTCTCCTGGCCGGTCTGCTTGCTCCGCAGGTGGCGGCCGGCTGGGGGTGGCACGTCCACCAGCTCATCAACCGCGCCGCCACGCGGCATCTGCCGGACGAGTTCCGCGCCTTCGCACAATGGGCAGACAGCCTGGAACGGCTCTCCGTCGCTGCCGACGTGCGCGCCGGTTCCGACCCCGACGAGGCGATCCGGCACTACATCGACATCGACGACTACGACGAGTTCCTCGCAGGCACGCTGCCGCACACGTACGCCGGGATGGTCTCGCGCTTCGGCCGCGAGCGTGTCGACAGCAACGGGATCCTGCCCTGGGCCATCGATGAGACGCGGTCAGAGCTCGTGAGACACATGCGCGATGGGGATTGGTCGCGGGCCGTCGCCGCCGCGGCCGACCTCGGGCACTACGTCGCCGACTGCCATCAGCCGCTGCACCTCACCCGCAACTACGATGGAGAGTTCGCGGAACAGCGCGGGATCCACTCGCGCTACGAGTCGGCGCTTACCGAGATCTACCTGCACGAACTCGAACCCGCGCCGGGTCACGTCTCGGCCTACGCACTGCCGCTGGAGGCGATCTTCGAAACCATCGAGTCCGTATACCCCGGTGTGTACCTGGTGCTGAACGCTGATTTCAGGGCGCGCGAGGCCGCCGGGGGCAGGGATTCGAGCTCCACGTACTACGACGTTCTTTGGCAGATCACGGGAGCCTCCACGCGCCTCTGGGTGCGAGACGCGTCGCTGCAGGTCGCGGCGCTCTGGTATACCGCGTGGCTCGACGCCGGCGCGCCGACGCTGCCGGGCAGCTCCGCTTCGTGGTTGCCACCAGCTGCGCTCGGACTTCTGCCCAACATCCCGAACCCGTTCAACCCGCGGACGACGATCCGCTTCAAGACCCCGGAGCCGGGAACCGCAACCCTGCGCGTCCTGGACGTCCGAGGTAGGCTGGTGCGCAGGCTGTTCGTGGGCGATCCCGGTCGCGGCGAGAGGAGCATGACCTGGGACGGCCTCGACCAGGATGGGCGAGAGGCGGCATCGGGGGTCTATCGCATCAGGCTGGAGCAGCGTGGCCAGGCCGTCGAGCGCCGGGCTGTTCTCGTTCGGTAGATCACTGGCGTTCCCGAATCCTCCAGGTTACTGCAGCGCTTGCGATTGCCGACACTCCGACTCCTCTCGAACGATTCAAGAGAACATAGGTCTTTCACGACCAGAACGATTGCATCATCTCAAGATCGTCATCTTCCTGACCGATGTGAAACCTGCGCCCACGATGCGATAGAGATACATGCCGGATCCGACCTTCACGCCCCGATTGTCCCGCCCGTCCCAGTGGACCACGTGGCGGCCTGGTTCCTTGTCTTCGTCGATAAAGGTTCGTATCAGGCGCCCCCGGAGGTCGAAGATGTTGAGATGAACCGTCACCGCATCGCCTTCCGGGATGGTGTATTCAATCGTAGTCGAGGGATTGAAGGGGTTAGGATGATTCTGAGATAAGAGGAAAGATTCTGGAAGCGGAGATGTCGTTCCGTCGGGAGCAACTGTTGTGGGCTCGAAGGGATAGTCGAAGCCCCAAAACCCACCGTCAGGCTGGAATCCAAACCACGCAAGGACCTGGAAACCTTCCGACACGAAATCGTCGATGATGCAGTGTGCCTCCTCCCACGGTCCGAGGGAGTCCGCGAGACCAACGCACGGGACGCGGAAGCCGTCCAGAAGGAACTCCGCCCTCCGCAAATCCGCGGTGTCCTCGGAGAGGTTGTACAGCCTCAACTCGGCGCAGAAGGGCGCGCAAGGGAGAAGCTCGACCCCGACGTCGCCGGACAGGTCCGCGATATCAGGCGGCTCGTATGCGCTGATGCACTGGCCGATGCGTTCGCCGTTCGGGGCGGATTCCAGGGCGATCCACATAGGTCCCTGATTCCCCGCCCGGATGTCGTCCAGCAATGCCTCTCCGATCAACTCACGCACGCACGATTCAGAAACCACGGTAGGGAACGGCCACATATCAACCGTAGACCCCAGGACGGCTGCTTCAAACTCCGGCTGGAAGGTGCCGCTTGACGTCGCAGGTTTGTACTGGAAACCGGCTGGAGGATCGACGACGGTTCCAAAACAGTCCCCTTCCCTCTCGGGAGTGAGGTGCGTGGAGAGATCAACGTTGCCTGT
>JBHHXQ010000249.1:0-5481 GCA_046757105.1 Candidatus Krumholzibacteriia bacterium | reverse complement strand
GGGCGAACGCGAGGGCACGGTAGGTGAAGACGCGCTCGACGTCGGAGATGGGCCCGATGATCTGCTTGATGCTCCATTTGTCCGGGGCATAGCGGTAGCCGCCACGGTCCTCGTCGATCCCCTCGAGAAGACGCTGGGTCTCCCGGTTCAGCGTGGCGAGAATCTCGAGGATGTCACCGTCGGGGACCTGCCCGACGTACTGCCCGCAGTAGGGTGCGTACTCCGATGGAGCGGGGCGCGACTTCATGCTCTCTCCATTCGCGCTGGTGCGAGTGTGCGCGCAGGTGCGAGCGCTTCCGCGCATGTGCTGGCGTTTCGTTCTGGCGCGAGCGCAAGTATAGGGGACGGCGGCGCCCCAGGTCGGGCGCGGAACGCCGGGCACCGGGCGAGCCTCCTCCCCAGGTCGACGCCCCGCCGTCCCATGGCCGGCATCCCCGGATCTCCCTCCGGAACCTCTCGAGCAATCTCGTAAGCCACTGAACGACAAGGAGTTGAAGCAGAGCAACACGAGGCTGGACATCCGCCTTCAGAAAGTATACATATTAGTTGTGTTTTATTCGTGTGGGTCGGTGATCGACTCAGAGGACCGAGGGACATGAAGCTCACATCTCAAGAGGAGTACGGTCTGCGCTGCATTCTGAACCTGGCCAGGCGGGAGACCTCTGAGGGTGGGGCACCGGAGCCGGGCGAGGAGGCGTCGCCGGGCGAGGGAGCGCCGGAGAGGGCGCCCCTGACGCTGGGCCAGATCGCCGAGCAGGAGGGGTTGTCCACCGAGTATGCCGGCAAGCTGCTGGGCATCCTGGGTCGCGCGGGCCTGGTCGAGAGCGTCCGCGGTCGCAACGGCGGCTACCGTCTGGCGCGGCCGGCCGATCGGATCAGGGTCTCCGAAACCCTGGGGGCCCTCGGGGGTGGGGTGCTCTACAAGCAAACGGACACTTGCGATCGCTTCAGCGGTGACCAGAGCTTCTGCGTGCACTCGAACACGTGCTCGATCCGGTCGCTGTGGTCGGGGCTGCAGCTGCTCCTCGATCACGTGCTGAGCCGGACCACGCTGCACGATCTGGTCACGACCAGCGAGCGCACCATGGCCGACTGGATGCGGAGCCGCGTCGAGGCTCTCACCCAGCTCGAGGTTCCGGAAGAGTCGCCGGGTGCCGGCCCAGGATCCGGCACCATCACGGTCGTCGGGCCGCGTCTGCAGTCGGGGCGGCCGCCGGAGAGCTGCTGAACGGCTCGCCGGATGGTGGCGGGTCGATGCCGGCAGGCGAGTCGCCGTGCACGCGATGGAATCTGACGAAGGGGAAACGATGTCGACCGAGTCCATCCGGCGGGTGACCGAGGACGAATACAAGTACGGCTTCACGACCGAGATCGAGAGCGATTCGATCCCGCGCGGCCTCGACGAGGACATCATCCGACTGATCTCGAAGAAGAAGGACGAGCCCGACTTCATGCTCGAGTGGCGCCTCAAGGCGTACCGGCACTGGACCACGATGACCGAGCCGAGGTGGGCGCACGTCGAGTACCGGCCCATCGACTACCAGAACATCGTCTACTACTCGGCACCCAAGCAGAAGCCGAAGCTGGAGAGCCTGGACGACGTTGATCCCGAGCTGCTCGACACGTTCAACAAGCTCGGCATCTCGCTGGAGGAGCAGAAGCGCTTGGCGGGCGTGGCGGTGGATGCCGTCTTCGACAGCGTCTCCGTGGCGACGACATACAAGGAAAAGCTCGGCGATCTCGGCATCGTCTTCTGCCCGTTCTCCGAGGCCGTGAAGGAGCATCCGGCGTTGGTGCAGAAGTACCTCGGTTCGGTGGTGCCACAGGCGGACAACTTCTTCGCCGCGCTCAACTCCGCGGTGTTCAGCGACGGATCGTTCGTGTATGTCCCGAGGGGCGTCCGCTGTCCGATGGAGCTCTCGACCTACTTCCGCATCAACGCTGCCGACACCGGGCAGTTCGAGCGCACGCTGATCATCGCCGACGAGGGCAGCTACGTGAGCTACCTCGAGGGCTGCACGGCGCCCATGCGCGACACCAACCAGCTGCACGCGGCCGTGGTCGAGCTCATCGCGCTCGACAACGCCGAGATCAAGTATTCCACGGTGCAGAACTGGTACCCGGGCGACAAGAATGGCAAGGGCGGCATCTACAACTTCGTGACCAAGCGGGGCGCCTGTCGCGGTGTGAACTCGAAGATCTCCTGGACGCAGGTCGAGACCGGCTCGGCAATTACCTGGAAGTATCCGAGCTGCATCCTCCAGGGCGAGAACTCGGTGGGCGAGTTCTACTCGGTTGCGGTCGCGAACAACTACCAGCAGGCCGACACCGGTACCAAAATGATCCACATCGGCAAGAACACCCGCAGCACGATCATCTCCAAGGGGATCTCGGCCGGGCACGGGCAGAACAGCTATCGCGGCCTGGTGAAGATCCTCAAAGGGGCGGAGGGCGCGCGGAACTACTCCCGGTGTGACTCCATGCTGATGGGCGACAAGTGCGGCGCGCACACCTTCCCCTACATCGAGGTGAAGAATCCGACGGCACGGCTCGAGCACGAGGCGACGACGTCGAAGATCGGCGAGGACCAGATCTTCTACTGCAAGCAGCGCGGCCTCTCGGAAGAGGATGCCGTCAACCTGATCGTGAACGGCTTCTGCAAGGAGGTGTTCCGCGAGCTGCCGATGGAGTTCGCGGTCGAGGCCCAGAAGCTCTTGAGCGTGACCCTGGAGAACGCCGTCGGCTGAGTCCGCCGCGCCATCGGCGCAGCGTGGCACCGATGCACTCCCAGACGCACGCAGGAGCGCCGAGAACGAAGCGTGAGTGTGATCCCGGGCGAGGGTCGGGACTACCGCGCCCAGCCGGGAACCGACAGAGAGGACGGAATGGGGACGCCACTGCTGCAGATCCAGAACTTGCACGTCGAGGCCGGAGGCCACGAGATCCTCACCGGGATCGATCTCGAGATCCAGCTCGGCGAGGTGCACGCCATCATGGGCCCGAACGCTTCGGGCAAGAGCACTCTCGCGCACGTTCTCGCCGGGCGCGAAGACTACAAGGTCACCGAGGGCGAGGTCCTCTACATGGGAAGGAACCTCCTGGAGCTCGTTCCGGAGGACCGCGCCCGCGAAGGCATCTTCCTCGCCTTCCAGTACCCGGTCGAGATCCCCGGCGTGAACAACACCTACTTCCTGAAGGCGGCGGTGAACGCCGTGCGCAAGCACCGCGGCCAGAAGGAGCTGGACGCCATCGAATTCCTGGAGCTCGTCAAGGAGAGGATGAAGCTGCTCGAGATGGACAACGGCCTGTTGAACCGACCGGTGAACGAGGGTTTCTCGGGCGGCGAGAAGAAGCGCAACGAGATCCTGCAGATGGCGCTTCTGGAGCCCAAGCTGGAGATCCTGGATGAGACCGACTCGGGGCTCGACATCGACGCGCTGCGGATCGTGGCGAAGGGTGTGGATTCCATGCGCAGCCCCGAGCGTTCGACGCTGGTCGTGACGCACTACCAGCGCCTGCTGAGCTACATCGTCCCGGACTACGTGCACGTCCTGTACAAGGGCCGCATCGTCAAGTCGGGAGGCAAGGATCTGGCTCTCGAGCTCGAGGAGAAGGGCTACGCCTGGATCGAGGAGGACGCGGTCGATCCGCGCTGATCGGGTCGGCGCTGGACGCGGTCGAGCCCGGCGTGCGACGGCGAGCGGTGTCGTGGTTCCGGCAGCCCGACTCGACGGCGGCAAGGGCCGACGGGAACGCACAACTCCGAGGAGTTCGAGGACACGATGACCCAGGTCACGGACGGAACAGGTTTGTACCTCTCGAGGTTCGCCGAGCTCGAGAAGCGGAGCGCGTCGGACGGAAGCGCGTGGCTGGCACCGGTCCGCGAAGAGGCGATGTCGCGCTTCGCGCGCATGGGATTCCCGAGCATGCGCCTCGAGTCCTGGAAGTACTTCAACGCCGGGCCGATCCGGCGGACGGCGTTCAAGCACGTGCTGGAGAGGGATCGCGTCACACTCAAGGCGGAGCGGCTGCGTCCATTCCAGGTGCACTGTCTGCCCTGCGCGCTTCTGGTTTTCGTCGACGGGTACTACGAGCCGGTGCTCTCCTCGATGCAGACGCTGCCCGATGGCGTCGTGGTGGGCGACCTGGCTACTGCGCTCAAGGCGCATCCTGCGGTGCTCGAGAGACACCTGGCGCGGCATGCGGCGTTCGACACCCATCCCTTCGTGGCCCTGAACACCGCACTGCTGCACGATGGCGCTTTCGTGCGCGTGCCGAAGGGCAGGGTGGTGCAGGAGCCGATCCACCTGCTCTTCGTCTCGACGGGCATGGGCGGGCCGACGGTGTCACACCCCCGGACGATCGTGGTCGTCGAAGACGGCGCACAGCTGACCCTGATCGAGGACTACGTCTCCCTGGATGAGGCAACATACTTCACCAATCCGGTGACCGAGGTGATTCTCGAGGAGGGCGCGGTGCTCGACTTCTACAAGCTCGAGCGCGAGAGCAAGCAGGCTTTCCACGTTGGTGCGATGCAGGTGCATCAGAGCCGGAACAGCAGCTTCTCCTCGACGTCGATCGCGCTCGGCGGCCACCTGGTGCGGAACGACGTGCACGCCGTTCTGGACGGCGAGGGGGCCAGCTGCACGCTGAACGGTCTCAACATCCTCGGGGATCGGCAGCTGGTGGACGACCACACGTGCATCATGCATGCGAAACCACACGGCACGAGCCAGGAGCTGTACAAGTCGATCCTCGACGGTCACGCCGAGGGCGTGTTCAACGGCGAGATCTACGTCGCGCAGGATGCGCAGAAAACCAGCTCTCAGCAGACGAACAAGAGCCTGGTGCTCTCCAAGCATGCGCTCATGAACACGAAGCCGCAGCTCAAGATCTACGCCGACGACGTGAAGTGCTCGCACGGCGCCGCGATCGGGGAGCTCGAGAAGGACGCGCTCTTCTACCTGCGCGCCCGTGGAATCGACTACGAGACGTCCCGGCGCATCCTGACCTACGCCTTTGCCAGCGACGTCGTGGAGCGGATTCGGCTCGAGCCGCTTCGCAAGACCGTGGAGTCCTTGCTCTTGTCGTTCATTCCCCGGGGGACGGACGCCAAGGAGCCCTGTTGAGAGGGTGTGGTGACATGAGGACGCCGGCGATGCCCGCGACCGCGTACGACATCCGGAGGATCCGCCGGGATTTTCCGATCCTGGGCGAGAGGGTGCGCGGCAAACCGCTCGTGTACCTCGACAACGCGGCCACGACACAGAAGCCGCGTCCGGTCATCGAGGCGGTGGAGCACTACTACACGAACCAGAACGCCAATATCCATCGCGGCGTGCACTTCCTCAGCGAGCAAGCGACCGCGGCGTACGAGGCCGCCCGCGAGAAGGCGCAGGCGTTCGTGGGGGCATCCGACCCGGCAGAGATCGTTTTCGTGCGCGGGGCGACGGAGGCAATCAACCTGGTGGCCCAGTCGTA
>JBHHXQ010000248.1:0-5490 GCA_046757105.1 Candidatus Krumholzibacteriia bacterium | reverse complement strand
CAGCCCGTGAAGGCTCCCGGGCCGCAGCCCACCTTGACTGCGGCCGCAAAGAGGCATACGTATCGGTCGCCCAACGCCCTCCGCCACCGGCAGTCTCAACGTCGAGTTGTCCCCGAGAAGGTAGCGGCGGGCGCCGGGCGCCGGGTGGGGGGCCCAGGGTCGCCGGCCATCCGTGGCCCTGAGAACGTGGGACGCGGGCAGCGGGTGCCGGTTCCTTCACACATCCGGGACGTGGACGAAATCATGCCGACCCAACTCCGGGGCGCCGTCGGTGAGCGCCTGCCTCTGTCGGGAGTTCCACAGAAAGGGAGCCTCTCCCTCGACGCTGCACTCTGGCGCCGCCGTTCGGTGCGCGACTTCGCACACGAGACGATCCATGCGAGGACGATCGCCCGGCTTCTGTGGGCGGCGCAGGGGATCACCGACGCGGACGAGCAGCATCGCACTGCTCCGTCGGCGGGCGCGACGTACCCGCTCGAGGTCCTCGCCGCAACCGACGAGATTCTTGCGCGCTACGTTCCCGAGGAGCACGCCCTCGAGGTGCTGCAGAGCAAGGATCTCCGCAGTGCGATCGCATCCGTGACCGTCGACCAGAAGTGGGTGAAGGACGCACCCGCTGTTTTCGTGTTCGCGGCGGAGGAGTCACGAACGGCACGGCGCTACGGACGCCGAGCAACCCGCTACGTCCTCATGGAGGTCGGGTGTGCGTCCCAGAACCTGATGCTGGAGGCCGCGGCGCTGGGATTGGGAAGCTGCGCCGTCGGTGCCTTCGACGATGCCAAGCTGCGCAGGATCCTCGGCGTGCCGCGAAGCTGGAAACCCTACCTCGTCGTCCCCGTGGGTTTCCCCGCCGCGTAGAATCCTCGCGGACTCGACCGTGCACGACATCGCGCCCGCAGCCCCCCGAACGAGATCCTGCGCGGAGACCCGGCCTCGCAAGCGTGGAGGTGCGCAGCATCCCCGCGAAAGAACGTGTCCTTCTGCCGGGAGCTCTCCGACGGTGCATGGCGGCGCCACGCCGCTTGTCGACCCGGGGGGCGGATCTCACGGGCTCCGGCGGAGCAGGCGAGGCACGAGAATCAATGCGCTCCCGTAGAGGACCAGTGAGACGAAGAGAGTTCCGGGCCGACCGGCGCGAAGATCCTCGAACAGGAGCTTCAATCCGCCCAGGATCAGCACCGGGTAAGCCAGCAGGGTTGCCTCCGGGATCCGTTTCCATCGCCCTGCCCGCGCGACGACCAGGGCGGAGACGGCCAGCACGCCGGTGCGGGTGCTGGAGACGATCGCCGGATCCGCGGCGCGTTCGTCGGGGAGGAGCCGGGTCCCGAGGGTCACCAGGAGGGCACCGAGGCCCGACAGCAGTATCGCGAGCACGACGAGCTTGGGGACCCTCGAGAAACGCCCCCATGTCCTCCCGTGGGTCGCCACCGGGAACCAGCAGCATGTCGCGCTGGCCCCGATGACGACCAGCATGGAGGCCGTCATCCAGCTCCGTGGCTCGCTCGCGGAACCCAGGAAGACGTCCGAAACGTGCGACAGAAGCCCCGAGAAGACGGCGGCCATCGCCGCGTACGCGGCACCGTGGAGGCTCAGAGTGGCCCGCGATTGGTGTCCTCCGAGCCACGCCGTGAGCAGGGCGACCACCGCGAAGCCAATTGCGAGAGCGGATCCTTCGAGGAGCGCCCCGAAGGCCACGACCGTGAACAGAAGCGCCGCCGTGCTGTAGAAGATGAAGTTCCGTCTCCGTCCGCGGCGCCTATCGATGAAGGTGAAGGAGAGCCCGTAGCCGCCGACCGAGAATCCGAGGCTCACGGTGCCGAGGACTGCGCTGGCGGTGCCGGTCGCACGCACCACGGCGATGGCGCCGCCGAGGCCAATGACGAAAACGGCCATCGCCTGCAGGATCTCGGCGACGGTCACGTCCAACCCCCTCGCCAGCGTCCGTGCCGCAAAGCTGCCGAAGTAGACGAGAACCAGCGCCAGCTGAAGGGTCAGCAGGGAGCCGTGGCCGAGCACGGGCTCACCCGCGCGTGTGGGGCCGAGGAAGAGCGTCGCGGCCATGAGAAGCACCGTGACGTCGGCCAGGCCGGCCATCGGCCAAGCCAGGGTGTGCCAGTCCCGAACGTAGCCGAGCCACAGTGTTGCGAGCCCCAGGAAGAGAAGGCAGGAGACGAACGGCAGGAACATCCGGGTGGCGAAGGCCAGGCTCAAGGCCGCGGCAGCCCCTCCCATCGTGAAGAACCACGCCAGAGGCGCGAGACCCCTCCGCCACGCCACGGCAAGCCCGAGCGCGGTCGCGCCCGCGAGCGCCATCGCACCCGCCATGGGCGACAGGAAGCCGAACTTGCCGGTGGCTTCCCACAAGAGCGGAAAGGCGATGATCGCGGCCGCCAGCCCGTGTGATGTCGCGCTCGCCGACTGATTCCGGCCCGCAGCTCGATCCGCGAGAACGATCCGGAAGAGGGCGTAGCCGATGCCGAGTGCCGTGCCCGGGCCCTGGGAGACGGCGCCGGACTCGGTGATCGCACGAAGGAGAAAGGCGCCACCGAGAACCACCAAGGTGCGTCCGATCAGCGGCAACACCGCGCGTGCCGGAGGTTTCCGCGCCTCTGTACCCGGCGCCTGTGCCTCTCCCGGCCGCACGCCTGCGGGCGGTCCGCCGCCGCGTACGGAGGAACGCTCGAGCACGTCGAGCCTGTGCTCGATCTCCGCCAGGCGGCGGCAGATCTCTTCGATCCTGGACTCGATGCGGGACGGATCGTGTTCCACGACTGCCTCCCCGCGTTCCGCAAAGCCTGGGGGCGGGAGTCGTTGCGCGCGTGGCCGCCCGGCCGCGGGCTGCCCGCTGGCTGGATCGGGTGCCTGCGGCTTCCGCGGACGAAGTCTATCCGCGGTCTGCCGGATGCCGGGTGGCGTGCACCCTTCGCCAGGTCAATCACCCGTGGCCGGCTCGGCCGTCCGGTCACTCCTCGCCTCCTCCCAGGGCGGCAGCAGCTTGACCAGGAGGTACAGGATGACGAACGGCAGAACGAGAAAGCCGATCGCGGTGAACAACCCCTCGATTCCTCCCAGCTCCATCTTGAAGACGGTCAGGCCGCGCAGGCTCTTGGAGAACAGTTGGCCACCGATCACCACGTTCCAGCGCGTGCTGAAGATGCCGACTTGCACCAGCAGTGCAACGATGAAGTAGATACTGCGCCTCAGCTCCGCCGTGATGCTGGACCAGCGCGCCAAAGCGAGCAGCGCGAGCGGCAGAATGGTCCCCAGCAGGATCTGCACGATGGTCAGGCTGATGAACAGCTTGCTGAAGATGAGCTCGGAGAGGATCTTGATCGACTCCTCGGACTCGTAGAGCCGGTGGATGAAGTCGAGCAGCTCCAGAGAGAGGTCGAGGATCAGCGCGTAGAAGAGGAAGGATGCCAGCTTGTCGAAGCAGCCCATGTCGGGCGGCTTGCGCCGCACCAGGGTGCTCAAGTAGTAGATCAGAAGCACGAGAGCGATTCCGGAGACGATGGCCGAGAACAGGAACACGATCGGGATGAGCACGCTGCTCCACCACGGATTGGCCTTGACCGAGCCGAAGATGAAGCCGACATAGCCGTGCAGAAGAAACGCCGACGGGATCCCGATGACCGTTATCGTGTAGACGGCCTTGCGGTCGAACTCGATCGCCTCGGGAGCAAGACTTCGAGATCCCAGCGACAGGATCCACAGGAGGATCTTTCGGGGTCCGCGCGCCGTCCGACTCCAGCGTACGAGATCCGCCCGGTACTCGAACCAGATCTCGAGCAGCAGCACCACCATCAGGTACCAGGCATAGATGAAGCCGAACATCGCCATCGCGGACTTGTAGTGCGGCGTGAGGAAGATCTCGAAGGAGCGTTCGGGGTGGCCCAGATGAGCCAGCAACGGCATCGGCGCCACGAGCAGGAAGGCGAGCGCCGTCAACAGCGCCAGCCGGTAGGTGGGCTCGACCTCCTTGACTTTGAAGACCCTCTCCAGCGAGGCGAGAATGAACGCTCCCGCCACCAGTCCCGTGACGTAAGGGTAGACGACGATCAGCAGGCCCCACTGGAGCTCGATCTCGTTCGGATAGATGTATCCGGTGACCTGATCCAGGCTCGCTCTGAGATGCTCGAGGTGCTCTGCCACGCTAGCGCACCTCCGTGTCGATGCCGGAGTAGAAGACCCTGGGTTCCGTGTTCAGATGCGGCTTCAGGATCTGCACGTGGGTCATGCGCATCAATCGGCGGAGGGGGCTGGTTCTGGAGTCGACCCTTCCGAACACACGTGCCTGAGTGGGGCACACCTCCACGCAGGCCGGCTGCAGCCCCCTCCTGATCCGGTGGTAGCAGAAAGTGCACTTGTCGGCCGTCTTGGTGCGCGGATCCATGTAGCGTGCACCGTACGGGCAGCCCTGGATGCAGTAGCGGCAACCGATGCAGTAGTCCTTGTCGACCAGGACGACGCCGTCCCGCGTCGAGTAGGTGGCCCCGACCGGGCACACCTGGACGCACGGCGGGTTCGCACAATGGTTGCAGAGCTTGGGCACGAAGAAGGAACGGATGCCCTGCTGATCCTCATCCAACGGCTCGAAGCCCCCGATGCCACCCTCGGGGCTGTCCACCGTCGCGTTCCCTTCGGAGTCGAAGACGTAGCGTTCCACCCACGTCCGGAAGTAGAAGGGCTCCTGCGGAACGTCGTTCTCGGCCTCGCACGCCTCGACGCAACGGCCGCAGCCGATGCACTTGTCGACCTGGATCCCCATGCCGAAGTACTGCCCCTCGGACTCGGCGTCGCCGTCGCCCTCGTCCGCCAGTACCTCGAGCGGGCCGCACAGCGAAAGGAGGAGCAACGAGCAGGGGAGCTGCATGGCCTTGCGCAGAAACTCCCTTCTCTCGCATTCCTTCGCCATTCCGGGCTTCCCGTCCGCTGCAGGCCCTGCGTCCACTCCGGGCCGCCGGCGCATTCCGGGCTGCCCGTCCGCTCCAGGCCGCGCATCCGCTCGGGCCCGTGCGTGGTTTTCAGGCTGGCCATCTGCTCCTGGTCGTCCACGTATTCCAGGGTTCTCGTCTACTGCGGGCCGTCCCTGCATTCCGGGCTGGCCGCGGGCTCCGGGTCGTCCGTCCATTCCTAGATCTCCGGATGGTGCGGGTAGTGGCACTGCCAGCACAGGTACCTGCGGCCGTGCGCGTCCAGGTCGATGCGCGGGATGTGTTCCGGGCTGTCTGCACCGGCTGCATGGCAGCGCCCACAGAATTCCCTCGCCGCCGGCTTCCTGGGCAGGTGCGCCCTGGGGTTCACCCGGTGCGCCGGGGAGCTGTCGTGACACGTCACGCACCGGAGCTTGCCATGGTGCGAGACGGCCTTCGTGCGGGCGATCTGTGCGTGGCAGGCAGCGCAGGACATCCGCCGGTGTCCGTCCGCCCCATTCGCCGGCCGCGTGCAGCCGGAGGACGACGTCGGGGAGAGTCGGGAGGTCATCGCCCT
>JBHHXQ010000247.1:0-5519 GCA_046757105.1 Candidatus Krumholzibacteriia bacterium | reverse complement strand
ACGTTCCCCGGCCAGCCGTACTCTTGCAGGATCCGCAGAGCCTGTCGCGAAAGACCGGGAACGTTCTTGTGGAGCTCCTCCGAGCACTTTCTCAGGTAGTGTTCGATGAGCAGCTTGACGTCACCGTTCCTGGCGCGCAGCGGCGGAATCGAGATCGGGAAATCGTTGAGGCGGTAGAAGAGGTCCTCGAGGAACCTGCCCTCCTGGATCAGGGCGCGCAGGTCGACTTTCGAAGCGCAGACAACGCGTACGTCGACCTTGCGGGAATCGTTCGAACCGACCGGTCGCACCTCGGAGCTGTCCAGGAACTGCAGCAGCTTGCCCTGCATGAGCAGCGAAGTCTTGCCGACCTCGTCGAGGAACACGGTTCCACCGTGCGCGGCCTCCAGCAGGCCGATCTTGTTCGTCTCGGCGCCCGTGAACGCGCCGCGCACGTGACCGAACAGCTCGCTCTCGAGCAACTGTTCGGGAAGCGCGGCGCAGTTCAGGGCGATGAACCTCTTGCCGCGGCGATCGCTCAGCTGGTGCAGGCAGTGCGCCAGCAGCCCCTTGCCGGTCCCGGTCTCGCCCGAGAGCAGGACCGTGCAGTTGCTCCGTGCCACCTTCTCGGTCAACGCCAGCACCTGGAACATCGCCGGATCGCGGGTGATGACCCGTCGCAGAGACGGGTGCAGGTCCCGGCCCTCGTGCGCCGCATCCTCAGCACGGAAATCCTCACGGAAGAGCTCGAAGAGGACCACGCCGGCCAGGTTCGCGTACGTCGCTACGAACTCGATCTCGTCCTGGCAGAAGGCGGCCGGACCCTGTGAGGACGACCGCTCCAGGTAGAGCACGCCGAGCGTGCGCTCCTCGAAGACGAGCGGCTGGCACAACACGGCACCGGCGCGTTTCGCCACCGCCGGGAAGCGCTCGGCGAATGCACCGTCCACCTGTGCCATGACGAGCGGCTGCAAGCCCTCCCGAACGAGGTGACGTCCGAGATTCATGGCCTCGGCACCATCGAGCCCGTACGCGCCCTTGAGGGCGGGATCCTTCTGACCCGGAAGAACGAGTGCCAGGAAGGCGGCCGAGCACTGCGTCTTGCCACAGAGCGACTGCAGCACGGTCTTCAGCTGCTCGTCGAACTGCCCTCCGTGACTGGCCAGCGAGTAGAGCTCGCTGAAAAGGTTGAGCTGGCTCGTCTCGCCGGAAACGCTCGAGACAAGTGCGCACTCGAACTCCTTGCGCAGGGCGCGCGCCGGCGGCAAGAGCTCGAATTCGGGGTTGTCCTCACAGACGCGCTCGACGTCGTACAGCACCAGCAGGCCGTCGTCGGCGTTGCCGAGCCCCTTGTGCGCCTGCGCCAGAACCAGCCCCGCGTGACAGTAGCTGCGGTCCTCTTCGAGAGCCCGGAAGGCTTCGACGGCGTTCTGCGCTTCACGCGAAGCACGCAGGAGCGACTCGCGGCCGCCGCCGGCGACGTACAACGCGGCCAGGGCCGTGCGACTCCAGGCGAGCTCGTAGGGGTTGTGCGTCTCCTCGAAACCCTTGACGCTGGCCACCATCGCGGACGTGGCGAGCCGGGTCTTGCCGAGGCCTTCGTAGGCACGGCCGAGGGTGCGATGGATGAAGCCGATCTCGAAGGTCTCGCCGCAGCCCTGGCAGATCTTCAGGGCACGCTTCGCCGTCGCGATGGCCTGTGAACGCAGGCCGCTGCGCAGCTCCAGCTCTGCGATGCGCCGCAGGATCTCACCGACGGCATCGCCCCGGGGCGCGATCGAACGCGCCTTCCTCAAGCCGCTCTCGTAGTTCTCGCGAGCCTCGTCGAGGCGATTCTGCGCCATCATCAGGTCGCCGAGGAACTCGTCGGCAAGCGCCTCGGAACGTGCGAAGTGGTTTCGCTCGGCCATCACACGCGCTTGCAGCAAGAACTTCTCGGCTTGCGAGAAACGCCCGGCCATCATCAACGCGCGCCCCATGGAGTTCAGGACGCTGACCAGCGTGAAGGAGTCCCCCAGGCGCTGTGCCTGGCGGCGCGCGCGGCGCAGGTGCGAGATCGCTTCATCGAACTCGCGCCGCTTCATGAAGACGATACCGAGGTTGAGGAGCGTCCGCGCCAGTCGACGCGTCAGCCCCAGCTTCTCGCTGATTTCCTTGGCCTGGGTCAAGTACCGGATGGCCTTGTCCCATTGACACGCATTCTTGTAGGCGAGCCCGAGGTTGTTGAGGACGTGTGCGATTCCCACCTGGTCCTCGATCCGTCGGTAGGTCGCCAGCGCATCGAGATTGAGCTGTTCGAAAGCCGCACTGTCGCCCAGGCGGCCATGGCACCTCGCGGCGAGCCGCTGGGCAAAGGCGAACTCGCGATGGGCCGCCGTGGACTTGAGGATCTCCATGGCGAGCTCGGCGTCCCGCAACGCGGCTTCGGTCTTGCCTTGGACGAAGAGAACGTCGGCCCGACAGCCGAGCACGACACCGTACTCGACCTCGAACTCATAGCCTTTCAGGAACTGTCGGGCACGCTCCACGTAGTGCAACGCTCGATCGAGCACGCCCTTGGCGCGATAGCAGTCGGCAATCTTCCGGTTGACGCGTGCCGCCACGGTCGGATCGAGCTCTTGCTCGACGCCCAAGGTTGTCAGGGCGCCTTCGTAGTACTCCAGAGCCGTTCCGTAGCTGTCGGAGGCGCGGTGGAAATCCCCGACCTCCTCGAGTGCTTCGAAGGGGTTCGCTGGCGGCCTGCTCTGTGGTTTTGACGGGTCGTGTCGGTCCCGACTCAGCATGGACGCCCCCGGCGAGAACGGGAGTGAAACGAGCTGTACGAACTCCCGCGAGCTAGCGCAAGGTTCTCAAGATTCGCAACAGATGCAAGCGCAGACCTGCCGCCAAGTTCTCGATGCTCCAGGACCTCTGGAGTCTTCCTCGCATCTCGGTGTCCCCGGCAGCCGGGCTCGCCTTGCGCCCCTCGAGCTGGCCGGACCGATCGGGCGCGTCGTCATCGCCAGGCTCGCCGCTGCCGTCCGTGGGAATCGGCGGCGCCATACCACCCGACAGTGGAGAGCCGCGGCGCTGAATGACTTCGAGATTCGAAAGATCGTCCAGGGAAGGCTCCGCGTACAGAGATGTCGTGGAGAGGAGGAGCAGGGCGCAAGCCAGCGCGCAGGCTGACCAGATCCGCTTGAGCATGGCCCATTCTCCTTCCGCTTCAATGCTTCCCAGAGTCGAGGACCCCCGGTGGACCCTCTGGCATCGAAGCTGGCAGATGCCCCATTCACTCCACGGTGGTGACCATACCGACCGAGGAATGACCAGAAGCGGGCTTATGCAAAATAATAACAACGGGCCTTCCAAAGTCAAGGATGACGGGGAATTCCGTCACTCCGCGGGGTCTCCAGGCAGGCCCCCGAGGCATGTCTTTTGCCCACCACGACGGTTCGAGCGAGCGCTTGGAGGGGAGATGCTGGAGGCCGTGGTCCTCGGGGTTGCCGGTGTGCTGGTCCCTCGCCAACGGTTCTGGGAGGCCGGCATCGAGGCGGCCGCTCGGTGTCTGGAGGCGAGCGAGATTCGCCGGGCGACATTCCGCCCGGCGGCGCTCCGCCGCCTGCGGCGGTGCGGACCGCGGTCGCTCATCTCCAGATCCCTGCGTGACTTGAATCTGGAAATCCCGGCTGCCCGGGTGCGCGAGGCCATCCTGGCGGCGCGCGCGGCGAGACCCCGGGTCTCACCCGACGCGCACCAGCGGTCCGCCCTGCGACATCTCGCCTCGGGCTTCCGGCTCGCCTGTCTCGACGCCGGGGAGCCGTCGAGCCTCGACGAGACGCTGCGCGCGCTCGGTCTCGACGATCTGCCCGAGTACTGCCTGTGGGTCGCCAGACTGGGGGGCCAAGCGCAAGCACCGAGCCGGCTCGGCTTCCGCTGGCTGGAGGAGCGTCTGGAACTGAGACCGGCGGCCTGCCTCTACGTGACCGGCTCGGCCGATCTGACCCGTGGTGCCGCCCGCGCCGGCTGGCGGGTCTGGCCGGAAACCTGCTCCGGCGCGAACGAAGACGTGATCGACGTGGACGCCCTGGTTGAACGTGTCAATGCCGCGGTCTAGGTGGTGACGGGGGAGACATGGACGTCTCGAAATGGATCAAGTACCAGCTGGATCGCCTCGTCGCCTGGCTGCTGCTCCTCCTGCTCTGCCCGTTCCTGCTGCTGATCGCCCTCGCCATCCGGCTCGACAGCCCGGGCAATCCTCTCTTCCTCCAGGAGCGCATCGGCGAAGGCGGCCGCACCTTCACGATCTTCAAGTTCCGGACGATGCGCAGGGGATCGGAGCGCAACGGCTTGGGCGCCACGACGGCGCGGGACGACGAAAGGATCACGCGACTGGGGAATCTGCTCCGGAAGCTCAGCCTCGACGAGCTGCCGCAGCTGATCAACATCGCGCTCGGTGAGATGAGCTTCGTCGGACCGCGCCCGACGCTGCGTTACCAGGTGGAGGCCTACACGCCGCGCCAGGCGCGGCGTCTCCTGTTCCGGCCTGGAATCACCGGCTGGGCGCAGGTGCACGGGCGCAACAGCATCCCCTGGGCCGAGCGCATCGAGCACGATCTGGACTACATCGAGAACCACTCCATGTGGTTGGACGCGAAGACGCTGTGGCGCACGTTCATCGTCCTCCTGCGCGGCGACGGTGTGTACGCCCACGGGCGCGCGAACGACTCCTTCGCGGGCCCGCGCGGCGGCGCCATCGCCAGCCCCACCACACCGGGGGCGGCCGCAGCGCAGGATGCGGATGCCGAGTCGATCCTGGTCGTCGGTGCCGGAGGACACGCCCAGGTCGTCATCGACGTCATCGAGAAGCAGGGACGCTACATGGTCGTCGGACTCCTCGACGAGGCGGCCCAGCACCACGGCCGGCAGGTCCTGGATTACCCGATCCTCGGAGGCCGCGAGGTCCTCGGCCAGGCCGGCGTCCCCAGGCGCGCTTTCGTCGCCATCGGCTCACCGGGCGCCCGCGAAGCCTGGCTCACGCACCTCGAGACGCTCGGCTACGAACTCCCGATCCTGATCCACCCGGCGGCGCACGTCGGGCGCGACGTCCAGATCGCCGCCGGGACGGTGCTCATGGCCGGCGCCGTCGTCAACTCCGGCGCGCGTCTCGGCCGCGGGGTCATCGTCAACACGGGAGCCAGCATCGATCACGATTGCCACATCGGCGACCACGCGCACATCGCACCCGGTGCCCGCCTCGCCGGCGGCGTGCGCGTGGGCGCGCGCAGCCACATCGGCATCGGCGCCTGTGTGATCCAGGCGATCGAGATCGGCTCTGACGTCGTCATCGGCGCCGGCGCGGCAGTCGTCCACCCCATCCCCCCGCACACCACGGCCGTCGGCGTCCCCGCCCGGCCCCTCCACCCCACCTCCAGCACACCGCAAGCCACACCCACCCCGCTCCAAGCCGAAGTCCGGCAGGCGTAGCGTCGGCGGTCGCTCCGGCGGGGGGGGGGGGGGGGGGGGGGGGGGGGGGGGGGGGGGGGGGGCGGGCGGGGGGG
>JBHHXQ010000246.1:0-5577 GCA_046757105.1 Candidatus Krumholzibacteriia bacterium | reverse complement strand
CCCTCCGGGATGGCGGCGCAGTTGAAGGCCACGAGCGGTTGGCCGAGGCGCGGGCTGTTCTGGTGGATGGCCCGCGCGATGAGCTCCTTGCCGGTGCCGCTCTCGCCGGCTACGAGGATCGTGGCGTTGGAGTCCGCCACGCGCTCGACGATCTCCAGCACGCGTTTCACCTTGGCATCGCTCCCCACGATCATGCGCTCGCCGATCGAGCGCTTGATCTCGGAGCGCAGCTCGCGGTTCTCGGCCTTCATCCTGTCGTGCAGGCGGGCGTTCTCGATCGCCACGCCCGCGTGGTTGGCCAGGATGCGCAGGAACTCGAGGTCCTGGGCATCGAAGGAGTTCTCGAGGCTGCGGTTGTCGACGTAGATGGTGCCGACGATCTTGCCGCGGCGCTTGATGGGCACGCACATGAACGACTTGATGTTGTAGGCCGCGATGCTCTGGAACTGCGAGAAGCGCTTGTCGCAGACCGCGTTGCCGCTCCAAAGGATGTGGTCCTCGGCGGCCCGGCGCAGGATGCTCTGGCTGTACTCCATCGCGTCCGCCACGCATTCCGACTCCACGTTGGCCTGGGCGATGGCCTGGAACTGGTTCTTCTCGTCGAGCAGGAAGATGATGCCGCGCTCCGCGTTGAGACAGCGGATGACCAGGTCCATCAGGCGCGGCACGACCTCCTCGAAGGAGAGGATGGAGTTGAGGATCTCGGAGGTGCGGAGCAGGATGAGCAGCCGCTGATCCCCGGGGCTTCCACCGGACAGCGACTGCTCGCCGCGACGAATCTCGTCTTGGATCTCGCGGATCTCGGGCTCCCACCGGGTTCCGCGCAGCAGCTCTTCGGCTCGCTGGACGTATTCGTCAGGTTTGCCGCTCACGTTGCCTCCGATCGACGCCGGGACCCCCGCCCCGGCACGGTTCGTGTGACGATGCAACACCCAGAGCGCAGCCGCGGTCAAGCCGGCGACGACAGCGCCGCGGCCGCACCATCCGGCTGCTGGGACGAGCGCCACCCCCGACCGGCTTCGACGGCTCGTCGATGCCGGCCGGGGTCCTCACGTCCATGGCCGGCCGGGGGCAGGGGGGTGGAGTCCGAAGTCGGTCCTTCACTCCCGAAGGCGCCCACGACCTTGGATCACCTCGAGCGTAGCAGCTCGCCGACACCTCACGATGGCTTTTCGTGCCCCCGCCGTCCGCGTGCGGGCGCATCCGGTTCGAGAGCACCGCCTTGGCGTCTGCGCCGCAGGCCCCGGGCGGCCGCTCCGGCCGCGGCTGCTGCAATTGCCGCCAGGCCCAGCCAGCCCACCACCGGAACCTCGGTCGGCCTGCCGACCGGGAAGGTGCCGGTGATCTGGTTGTTCGACAGGTCGGCATCGATGTTGCCGACGCCCGCCGTCACGGTCGTGGTGTGGCTGTGCAGCCCCACGGTGCCCGGAACGAACCCGACGATGCCGAAGTCCAGCGTCACCGTCTCGTCGACGGCGATGTTGACGGCGAAGCTGTCGGTGATCGAGAAGACCGGGACTGCCAGGATTCCGGGCTTCGAAGGCTCGTCGATGTCGACGGTGGCACCCGCCCCGCCGCCGGCGATGTAGAGCCCGCTCCCCGGCTTCGTGGTGCCGTCGTACGGGTCGGGGCCCAGGTTCTTCACGAAGACCCGGATCCGCACGCTGTCTCCGATCACCGCGGCGTGCTGTCCGGGTCTGTCGATGATGGTTTCGATGGTCTGCAGGTCGGTCTGGTTCTGCGCGAAGCTCGTGCCGACTCCCAAGATGACCAGCGAGGCCAGCAGGAACGAGATGCGAAACGTCATGGCTTTCCCCCCTCAGGCCGCATTCCCCGCCACCCACAGGCGGGATTGGGCCAGCTCGTGTCCGGCGGGCGGACCGGTAAGATCCGCCGGTGGACCCGCGGGACGTCTCCCCCGCGGTTGCATGAACGAGGAGGCAGCCCCGGTCCCCGGTGCTCCTCCTCACGCGTCGAGCTGCGTCCGACGCCTGCCCCGCCGGCGCAGCGACCAGACGGCGGCGGCGCCGATCAGAGCGCCCGCCGCCGTCAATCCCCACAGCCCGAAGACCGGAACGCTCAGCCCCGCATGCACGATGAACTGGGACGCCAGGGAGTCGTTCGTATCGTTCGGATCGGTCACCTCGCCCGTCGGCGATGCCGACGACGTCGCGGTGTGTGTGCCGATCCGCCCCGGAACGTAGCCGGTGAACTGCAGGGTGCCGATCTCACCGGGTGCGAGGCTTCCGGTGAAACAGCCACCCAGTCGCGTCGTCCCGGCGCTCAGGCCTCCGAAACCACCGGCGCCCGGCTTGCTCGGTTCGTCGATGTCGACGGTGATGCGGACGCGACCGCTGGCGCGGAACTTGGGCAGGGCCGGAACGATCTGTCCTCGGATCTCTCCACTCGGAAACGAGGTGGTCTCGATGTTCACGTACCAGAGGCCGACGGCCAGGTCCGAGAGGTCGCATTCCGAGAGCGGGCCGACGACGCCGATCTTGGGGCTCCCGAGCGGCAGGTCGAACAGGATCTCCGCAGTGGAGCCGGGGAGCGCCGGACCCCGGATGTGCGCCGCGGTCTCCGTGCCCAGCAATCCGCTCATGCTGATGTTGAACGACAGCAAGTCGCCCGCGAGCGTGAACGTGCCACTCCCGCTGGCCGGGGTCACGGCGATCGGCACCGCCTGGTTGCCGTCCATGTTCGTCGTGTAGCTGGTGGCGGGAATGGGGGCGACGAGGCTGTCCGGCCCGTTGTTGCGGATCGTCACCGTGACGCACGTGGAGTCTCTGACGAGGGGGCTGATCCCCAGACAGGTCGGCCCGACCCGACGGACCACTTCGGTGTCGATGATCTCCAGGTCCACCGACTGTGCCCACGCCTGTGCGGTCAGCCCGGTCAGAAGTGCGAAAAGGAGCAAGACGCGTCGGCGCAAGTGAATCATCCTCCTCAGGAAGCGGTTTCGCCCTCGGTGCTCAGGCGGGCCACTTCCAGGTACGACAAACCCAGCTCGGTCTTGAGGCCGAGCCCCTGCAGAAGCTCGAAACAGCGCTCGAACTCGGCTTCGGCACGAGAACGCAGTCCGATGTCCCAATGGAGAACCCCGAGTATTTTACAACATTTTGCCACCTCGTAGCGGAACCCCAGAGCGCGCGCCAGGTCGATCGCCTCGTCGAGGAGGGCTTCGGCGACGTCCCAATCGCCGAGCCGCAAGCGGGCGGCCGCCATGAGCCGGAAGGCCCGCACGCGCCCGTGCTGCCTCTCCACCTCGGTGGCGAGCTTCTCCGCCTCGCCGGCCGTCTCGATCACCCGGTTCGGATCCCGCAGGCTCTCGGCCGTCTCGGCGAGCGCCAGCAGAACCACGAGACGCACCTCGCTCTCCAGCTCGGGGAGAGCCTCTCGGGCCAGCTGCTCGTGCAGGGCCGCCTGCGGCGGGTCCTCCGCGCGTGCGTAGGCCAGCGACAGGTAGGCGTGGTACTGGGCGGCCAGGGCCGGCAGACCCGACTGGCGCACACGCTGCAGCGCCTCGTTGAGCACGCGCGTCGCCTCGTGGTTGTCGAGGAGATGCAGGAGGATGGCGCCACGATTCAACACCACGACCTGGGTGACGTAGGCCCCCTCCAGCCCGCGCAGTTGTTCCGCGGCCCGATCCACGTAGCGCAGGGCGCTGTTGAAGCGTCCCAATCTCAGGTGCACCTCGCCCATGTTGTTGTAGAGCGTGGCCAGCTCGCGCGGGCGCTGCAGGCGCCGGAAGATGCTGATGCCGCGCCGGTAGCAGTTCAAGGCGCGCCGGTGCTCGCCGCGTTGCTCCCAGAGATTGCCCAGGTTGTTCAGGCTGCTGCCTTCCCCCTGCACGTCACCGAGCTGGCGCTTGAGGTCGAGGCTGCGCTCGTACGAGCGGATCGCCTCCTCGAGGCGTCCGGCGCGCATCTGCGCCAGACCCAGGTTGTTGTGTGCGCTCTTCATGCCGTTCAGGTCGTCCAGCTCGTGGTGCACCTTGAGCGCGGCTTTGTGGAAGCGCTCCGCCTGCTCGAATTCCCCGCGGTAGTAGTAGTTCATGCCGATTTCCGTGTAGGACTGCGCGAGCTCGAGCGTTCGCCCGTGCGGTTTGAGGATTTCGAGCGCTTCGCGACAGGATTGCTCGGCGACGCCGTAGTCGCCGCTCTGTCTTTCGGCTCGTCCCTTCAGGAGCAGCAGGATGGCGCGGGATGTCGGTGAGGCGGACTCGCGAATGTCTCCGAGGGCCTGCTTGCAGCGCTCCGTTGCCGCCGCGTAATCGCCCTTGGCCAGCAGGACACGCGCGAGGTCGGCGACGAACTGGCACTTCTCGTCCGCATCGGCGTGCTTCTGGAACAGGTCGGTCGCGGCCTGCAGGTGGAACAGCGCTTCGTCGTTGCGACCCTGCTTGCTGTAGGCCTCACCCAGGCGCTGGAGATAGCGCGCCCGCGGCAGAGGGCGACGCACCGCGACCAGCCGCTGCAGGAGCAAGCGTGCGGCTTCCTCGGCACGACCCACCTGGATCCTGAGGCGAGCGACACTGAGCGCGATGCCGTCCGCATCGTCTGCCTGCGAGTCGATCTCGAGGGCGGCTTCGTAGTAGCGCACGGCCTCCCACGGCGCTCCGCGCTTCTTGTAGCCCTCTGCGACCTCCAGGAAGCAGGCGCGGCTGCGTGGCGTGCTCTCGCCCGCGCACAAGCGGTGATACGCCTCGGCCGGCGTGCCCTGCAACGCGTCGGCGATGCGCCGGTGCGAGCGGCGCGAAGTGGCGTCGGGACAGCGAGCCGCGCACGCCTCGCGGATGAGTTCGTGCCGGAACGCGTACGAGAGCGGCTCGCCATGGGCTTCCAGCAGGCCCACCGCGACGCCGTTCTCGAGCGCCCGTCGGGCGGTTTCGGCCTCCTCGCCCAGAATGCGCGCCAGCGTCTCGGCCTGCGCTCCCGACGGCAGCAGCGCCAGAACCTCGTAGACGCGCCGATCCTCCGCGCGCGCCGCGGCGATGTGCTCCGAGAGAATCGTGTCGGCCATGCGCGGCAGAAGCTTGCGCTGCGTGTTCGGGGCCAGATGCCAGCCCTGGCGATCCCGGCGCAGCTGTTCGGTGAGAACCAGGTTCTGCAGCGCTTCGGTGACGAAGAACGGATGTCCGCGCGTCAGGTCCAGGATGCGCTGCGCCAGCATGTCGAACTCGTGGCTCGAACCGAAGCGCCGGCGGACGAGGGAAACCACCTCGTCGCTTCCGAGCTCCCGCAGCCTCATGTAGCGCACGGCGCCCGCCTGTCGCGCCGTCTCGAGAGCCTCCTCGAGCGAGCCTTCGCCGTCGTGGATGGAATCCAGGGCACCCGTCGCGGAGCGCGCGCCGACCAGGAGCACCACGCCCATGTCGACGGCCGACAGCGCCATCAATGTCAGGAAGGCGCGCGAGCCGGAGTCGAGCCGGTGCGCATCGTCGACGACGATGGCGTGTGGCACCACCTGGGCGACCTGTCGGATGTCGGCCAGGGCGTGCGCGTTGATGTTGAGCTGTTCGGGGTCGCTGCCGGCGCCGCGCAGCCCGTCGTCGGTCACCACTTCGACGAGGGCGTG
>JBHHXQ010000245.1:0-5652 GCA_046757105.1 Candidatus Krumholzibacteriia bacterium | reverse complement strand
ACGTCGTCGACAAGATCCTCCTGTACGAGAACCCGGCGGCGGGCGACGACGGCGACTGGCGCAAGCGCGTCCTGATGTTCTCGGACGACGAGTGGGTCCGCCGGCGCGTCAGCGGACGGACGGTCCACAAACGTGGCTGCGCCGAGTGGGATTTCTTCAGGAGCATCCGCAAAGCGTGTGGGACCGTGGACGGGGCGTTCCCTGGAGACCTGCATTGCGTTCCATTCTATCTGCACGAGTTCAGCGACATGCTGGCAGACCAGATCGCCGAGCACACGGCGTGGCCGATCGACTCGCTTCCGAACCCGCCGTGCACGAGCCCCGCCTACGTCGCCGAGCACTCCGGATCCTCGTTCACGGAGGTGGTGTTCTACGACGACGTCGGCCAGGCGCTCACCGACTCGATCGGCGAGGGCGTGTTGTTCTTCGCGCTGCAGTCGCACGCGAACCGCGCCGTGGTGTCCGACGAGCAGGTCATCCTGCGCCGGGATCCGTTCAAGCCGGACTTCGTCAACCACGGCAAGCCCTTCGTCTTCTTCGGCTTCGGGTGCCACCTCAACGAGTTCGGCGTGGCCGGCGAGGACACCGGCGGGCGCTCCGGGGACGCCCTCGGGGAGCTGTACGTCACCGTACCCGAACGTGCCGCGGTGGCCAGCTACGCCAGCACCGGTTTCGAGTTCCTGCGCGCCAACAACCGGTTCCACGAGGGCATGTGGAGGGCGATCTTCGAGAAGCGGTTCTTCCGCGACCTCGGCGGTGGCGGCGTCGATCCCGACACGCTGCGCGCACGCTGGCTGTTGTCCGCGCTCGTGCAGATCTCCGAGATCTCGCACGGCGACAGGAACATCATCGACCGCTATGCGCTCCTGGGGGACCCGCTCCTGCAGCTGGACGCCGGCGTGCCGCGCTTCGTCGTCGAGCCCGACTCCCTCAGCGCGTTCTTCCTGGCGCAGACCAGCCGCATCGGCGGGCTCGATCCTGGGCGGCCCGCCGGGTTCCGGATCACCGTGAACGACGAGCAGGGGATCGATTCGCTGTGGGTCGAGAGACGTTTCGTGGACGGCCGGACGCAGGCCATCGAAGGCGTCACCATCACGTCGAGCGTCGACAGCATGCCGCAGGTGCGGGCCAAGCGCAGCTACACGCTGCAGTTCGAGATGCCCTTCGACGCCTGCGACTTCGACGTGGTGGTCGGAGCGCGGGATGTCGCGAGCCGCGTCTCGGAGTTCGTCGGCCGCGCGCACCTCGAGCGGACGTTTCTGGCGAACGGGGTTCCGGTGCACGACGGGGACCAGGTCGACGGCACGACTTCGTTCCGTTACGAGTTCGGGACCTGCACTCCGCTACCGACGTCCAACTTCGCCGTGTTGATCGACGGCCAGCCGGTTGCACCGTCGGTCGAGTCGGATGAACTCCGGGTGACCTGGCTCGTCGACTTCGTGTGGGAGTTCGCACCCGGATCGCACACCGTGCAGATGCTCCTCGATGGCGAGGAGATCGATCGGCTCGAGCTCGGCGTCCGCGGCGTTCTCGGGCTTCGCGACGTGGTCGTTTTCCCGAATCCTTTCGAGGACCTCACGCGGGTGTTCTTCAACCTCGATTCGGCGGACATCCGGGGCCACTTGAGAATCATGGACCTGAACGGAAGAACGGTCCGGACGTTCGACTTGAGCGCGCCGGGTGTGGTGGGGAACTTGTTGCCTGGGTCGTCCGGGGGACCGACCACGCTGGAGATGAACTACGTGGAGTGGGACGGCACCGACCGGGGCGGGGACCGCGTGGCCAACGGAATCTACCTGTACGAGCTGCGGATCGAGGATGCGAACGGACGCGCGCTCAGCAAGTGGGACAAGATCGTCCTCATGCAGTGACGCCACTCGGGTGAGGCGCGAGGTCGTCGGCGTGCGGACTCGCGCCGCTGGCTGCTCGGCGGATGCCGGCACCCGTCACGGCCACGCACGACACCTTCCCCGGCGAGCGGTTCCAGCAGTCCAGACGCTTCCGTGCCGTGGACAGCGACGCCCGGCTTGGCTACCGTGTGCGCGGCGCCACCCCAGAACCCGGCGCCGACCCAGCGGAGGACGCATGAGCGCCGCAGCCGAGCACAACGGCGACACCGGACGCGAGGCCGACAGGCAGCGGATCCTCGCAGAGCTGCACCTGCTCGTCACCGAGCAGCGCAACGCACGGACGCGCGACATCGACCTGGCCGACACCGAGACCATGTTGCGCATGATCAACGACGAGGACCGGGGCGTTCCCGACGTGGTGCGCGGACAGATCCCGGCGATCGCCCGGGCTGTCGAGCATGCCGAGCGCAGCCTGCGTTCCGGTGGGCGTCTCGTGTACCTCGGCGCCGGGACGAGCGGCCGGCTCGGCGTTCTCGACGCCTCCGAGTGTCCGCCTACATACGGCACGGATCCCGCACAGGTGGTCGGCGTGATCGCGGGCGGCGTCGAGACGCTCGTGCGCTCGCGGGAAGGTGTGGAGGATCTGGAGCACGAGGCGGTGGCGGATCTCCAGGCGATCGATCTCGGCGCCCACGACACGCTGGTGGCGATCACCGCGAGCCGGCGCACGCCGTACGCGGTGGCGGGTCTGCGTCACGCGCGCGAGGTCGGCGCCGCGACGGTGTTCGTCACCTGCAACGAGCCGCCGGGGAACGTGCAGGCCGACGTCGTCATCGCGGCCGTCGTGGGGCCGGAGGTCGTCGCCGGCTCGACGCGCATGAAGTCGGGAACCGCGCAGAAGCTCATCCTGAACATGATCTCGACGGCCACCATGATCCGCCTGGGCAAGGTGTACGAGAACCTCATGGTGGATCTACGTCCCCTGAGCCGGAAGCTCGAGGAGCGCAGCAAGGGAATCCTCATGAAGCTGCTCGACGTCTCGTACGAGGAGGCGGGCGCGTTGCTGGGACGGGCAGGCTCCTCGGTGAAGCTCGCCCTGTTCATGGGGCTGGCCGGCGGCGATGCCGAGCGGGCCGAGCGCTGCCTGCGGGAGGCCGGGGGCGTGCTGCGCCGGGCGTTGGGAAGGGGGCCGGCGTGAACGGGGTCCGGATCGCCGCACTGCTCCTGTTGTGCGCCGCGGCGGCGATGGCGGAAGAGCAGGTCCTCATCGATCTCGAGGCGCTGAACACGGGCATCGGCCTGGACTACGAAGAGGTGGTGTCCTACGACGACCTCCTCGACGAGCTGCTCGCCCACCGCGTGCTTCTGTACGGCGAGGCCCACGATCAGAAGGGCGCCGCCCACCAGTTCCTGCAGCTCGTCCACAGCCTGCGTCAGGCCTCCGAGGGCGGCATCCGCATCGGCGTGGAGTTCGTGGACCGGGGAGACCGGGACATCCTCGACGCCTACCTGGCCGGGGTCCTGGACGAGGATGGCTTCCTGGAGCGGCTCATGCCGACGAGCCTGCTGTTGTCGCCCGAGGTGGGGAAGGCGCACCTGGAGGTCCTGCGCTACGCGCGCCGGTACGAGATCGAGGTGCTGCCGCTCGAGAGCCGGCCGGCCGGGGCGCGTCCGCGCGCGCTGCGCAACTCGGAGATCCGCTGGAACCTGGCGACGCAGCTCGGCCGCCATCCCGAGGAGCGCCTCGTCGTTCTCTACGGCGTCGACCACGTCCTCGGTGACGATCCGATCACGGAGGGGATCCAGGTACCATACGTGGTCGTCACCTCGTACGGCGACAGCGCACAGACCGCCTACGAGCGGCGCAGCGGACGCTATCCGCGGCCGGGAGAGGTCCTGCGGCTGCGCCCGCGCGTCTACCTGCAGGCCGCCGGGGAGCCGAGAGCGCCGCGCTCGATTCGGCTCCACCTCGATTCGCACGAAGAGCTCCTCTTCGCCATCGAAGCGGTGTACTCCGGAACCCGAACGAACATGGAGCTGCTGATCGAGGCGCTGGACGATCCGGAGATCCGCTGGCGACGTGCCGCCTTCGACGCGTTGCGCTTCGCCGCAGAGCTGCAGCTGGGCTACGATCCCGAAGCAGGCGTCGAGTCACGCCGGCAGGCGCAGGGTCGCTGGAAGGCGTGGTGGAAGCAGAACGCCAAGAACCTCTCGGCCGCTCCGTAGGCGCGCGCTGGCCGCCGTCCGGGAAGTGGCCGGGTCGCCGGGCGGAGGACGACGCGTGATCGAACGTCTCGCCGCCATTGCATCCAAACCCGAGCGCCTCATCGTCGGCCTGATGTCCGGGACCTCGATGGACGGCATCGACGCGGCGCTGGTGCGCGTGCGCGCATCCGGGACGGCGACGCGCGTCGAGCTGCTGCACTTCGCCTGTCACCCGTACGAGGCGCAGCTGCGCGAGCGAGCGCTGCGCGTGGCCTCCGGGGAGGCGCTGCCGGCGCTGGGGCTGGCCACGCTCGACTTCCAGGTTGCGGCCAGCTTCGCGCAGGCTGCGCTCGAGGTGACCGCCGGGGCAGGCCTGCGGCCGGAGCAGATCGATCTGATCGGCAGCCACGGTCAAACCCTCGCGCACCGCGCACCCGGCTGGGAGGCCTGGGACCCGGACGCCGCCACCTGGCAGGCGGCCGCGCCGGCGGCGCTCGCGGCGCTCGCCGGCATCCCCGTCATCGGTGACTTCCGCACCGCCGACGTGGCGCTCGGCGGCACCGGGGCGCCGCTCGTGCCGTACGCCGACTATCTTCTGCGGCGCAGCGACAACGAGAACCGTGTGCTGCTGAACGTCGGGGGCATCGCCAACCTCACGGCGCTGCCCGCCGGCTGCCGTCTCGACGACGTCCTGGCCTGGGACGTCGGGCCGGGAAACATGGTGCTGGACGGCCTGGCGCGCGCTCTGCTTGGTCGCGACATGGATGCAGACGGCGCCTGCGCGGCCGGTGGACGCGTGGCGGGGGACTGGCTGGAGACGCTGCTCGGCGACGACTTCTTGGCGCGACCGGCGCCGAAGTCGGCGGGGCGCGAGGAGTTCGGCGACGCGTACGTGCGGCGGCTCCTGGAGGAGGGCGCTCGCCGCGGTCTGCAGGCCGCCGACCTCCTGGCCACGGCGGTGGAGCTGACCGCTCGGGCCGTCGCCGCAGCCCGCCGGCACGAGCCGCTGGCGTCGCGGCCGGTCGATGCGGTCTACGTCGCCGGCGGCGGGCGCCGGAACCGCACGCTCATGAAACGTCTGCGTGAGCTTCTGGCGCCGGCGACGGTGCGCGGATTCGAAGTGCTCGGCCTCGACCCCGATGCCAAGGAGGCCGTCGACTTCGCGGTGCTGGCAAACGAGACGCTGGCGGGCCACGCGGGGAATCTGACGCAGGTGACCGGCGCGCAGCGGCCCTGCATCCTCGGAACCATCGCACCCGCGGGGCTGCGCCCGCGGTCGCTGGAGTGAACCGGAGTCCGGCCAGCGGGCCGCTCCGCGCCCTCGAGCTCGGCACAGCGCGCGGCGCACGCTTCTGGAGCGTCGAGCGATACGGAGGCACGATGGACGGGACACCACAGGCTCGACGCAGGGGATCCTGGCACCGGCGAGCCTGCATCCGGGCCCGACTCCGGACCGCCGGGGCCGCGGCCGCCGCGTGCGTGCTCCTGGGGGCCGGCTGCTCTCCGGGGCCGGCCAAGGTGCGCCCGTGGAGGGTTCACCGGCCGCCGTGGATTCGCGTCGGTCTCGCGGTTCGCGCTCCCGACCTCATCCTGCGGG